>JAYTWP010000151.1:0-8364 GCA_043743395.1 Actinomycetota bacterium
AATGACCGGTGCCAAATAGGCCACGCGCCAGCTGATCGCCACTGCGGCTGCCCCGGTGACCGAAAGTGGCAGCAGCGTTGCTGACACCATTGGGAAGGCGTTCAGCGTTGACATGGTCTGCGTTGACGCTTGCGGTTGGTGGGCGAACACGATTCCGGGTATCACGATCACGAGGAGCGCCGCGCCGGTGCCGGTGATCGCGGCTCCGCAGAGGGTGAACACGGGCGAGTGACCAAAGCCGAACAGCACGCCGCCAGCGACCATGCCGATCACACTCAGCGCCAACGCGGTGCCATTCGCCAGCCGGGCCAAGAGGCGGCTACCGAATGCGGCCAGGATCAACAGTCCGAAGCCGAACATCGAGCCATGAATGGCCGCAACCGACGCCGACAAGTGGAGTTCTTCGCGGAACTGAGGAAGCACGGCACCGTAGCTGAGGCTCCATGAAAGGAGGGCGTAACTCAGGCCGATGCCGAGTGTCAATCGATCCCAACGCATCGCAGCGAGGCTACGGCGCGGTGTGGGCCATGTGTGGGAACCGCCCAGATTGGACGATTCTCAGGTAGCATGCTCAGTGCATTGCCGCCACCCCCGGCACAATGCGGTCGAGTGCAGCGCCTCAGGCGCACGATTTTGTTCCATTCAGCGGACAGCCATGCATCAACGGCCAACCGAATTGGAAGGAAATCCATGACCACCTCTACCCCCTCGTCCGGCGCGTCGCGTCGCAATCCCCGTCGGCGCGGTCCCCGTGACAACGCTGCCGGAACCCCGCGTCGGCCCTCCACTCCCGGCGCCCCGGCTCAACCAGCGCAAGCCGCCTTGAATCTCTCGCCGTCGACTGCTCCTGTGATCGATGCTGCCGACTTCACCGTGCTCGACGTTCCGGCTCCTATCGTTGCCGCGCTGAATCGCGTGGGCGTCACCGCTCCGTTCCCGATTCAGACAGCAACCCTGCCCGACTCGCTCGCCGGTCGTGATGTCCTCGGCCGCGGCAAGACCGGCAGCGGCAAGACCATTGCGTTTGCGATCCCCACAGTTGTCCGACTGTCCACGTCCGGTGGCCGTCGCGAGACCAAGCGGCCGCGTGCACTCATTCTCGTGCCAACGCGTGAGCTTGCGAATCAAGTTGCAGAGACGCTCGCCCCCATCGCCAACGCGATGTCGCTGAAGGTCACCACCGTGTTCGGTGGCGTCGGTCAGGGACCTCAGGTGACTGCGCTGCGTATGGGCGTCGACATCCTGGTGGCCTGCCCCGGCCGTCTCGAAGACCTCATCTCCCAACGCCACTGCCGCCTCGACGCTGTGGAAGTCACCGTGCTCGACGAAGCCGATCACATGGCCGACCTCGGCTTCCTGCCCGCCGTGAAGCGTCTGCTCGATCAGACTCCTGAGAAGGGCCAACGGTTGTTGTTCTCGGCCACGCTCGACAACGGCATCGATGTGCTCGTGCGTCGCTATCTCACGAACCCCGTTGTGCACTCGGTCGACCCCGAGATCGCCCCGGTCTCCACGATGACACACCATGTCTTCGCCGTGAGTACCGCCGATAAGCCCACCGTGATCCGTGAATTGGCCCAGGGTCAAGATCGCTCGTTGCTCTTCACTCGCACCAAGCACGGCGCCAAGAAGCTCGCCAAGCAGCTCACGGCTTCTGGCATCCCGGCAGTCGAGATGCACGGCAACCTCTCGCAGAACGCGCGTGAACGCAACCTCGAGTCGTTCTCCGCTGGCACAACTCGCGTCCTTGTCGCCACTGACATCGCGGCCCGCGGCATTCATGTCGACGACATCGCGCTCGTCGTCCACGTCGATCCGCCGGCAGAGCACAAGGCATACCTACACCGCTCGGGACGCACCGCTCGCGCCGGTGCCGAGGGCGTCGTGGTCACGCTCATGACCCCAGATCAGGTTGGCGACGTGAAGTCGCTCGCTCGTGCCGCTCGCATTGAGCCCACGATCACTCGAGTGGCTCCAGGGCATTCCGTACTCGAAGGTCTCGTCGGCCCGGCTGCGGCATACGTGAAGCCGTCGGTGGTCCACGACGAGCCGGCTGCACGCGGTGCACGCCCCGGTTCGTCGTCACGCGGCGGACGTGCGGATACATCACGCGGGGGCAACCCCCGTTCGGGTGCCGCACGACCCGGGCGTCCGGGCGCGGGCCGTCAAGGCTCCAGCCGCTCGCGCTGAACTCGTCTTGCCCTAGAGTCAAGGCCATGTCGACACCCCCGAAGAGCCTTGGTCTCCAGGCCGACCTGCACAGCTATCTCGTTGCGCACGGCAGCCCGCCCGACCCGGTACTCAGCCGGCTCATCGCGGACACCAATGCGATGGGCGATATCAGTCGTATGCAGATCGCGCCCGAACAGGGCTCGTTCCTGACCATGCTGGCAGCGATCCTCAATGCCAAGCTGATCGTTGAGTTGGGTACGTTCACCGGGTATTCGTCTGTCTGCCTCGCTCGCGGATTGGCACCTGGGGGACGGCTCATCTGTTGCGACGTGAGCGAAGAATTCACAGCGCGCGCTGTCCAGGCGTGGCACGAAGCTGGTCTCGATGACCGGATCGAGCTACGACTCGCGCCCGGCGCCGACACGCTTCGGTCGTTGCCGTTCGATCCGCCGATCGACCTTGCGTTCATCGACGCCGACAAAGGCGGGTACGCGGTCTACTACGAAGAGATTCTTGCGCGCATGCGTCCGGGCGGCGTGATTGCGGTCGACAATGTGTTGTGGTCCGGGCGAGTCATCGATCCCACCGACACGACCAACGACACCTCTGCGTTGCGCGCATTCAACGACATGGTTGCCGCCGACGAGCGCGTCGACCGTGTGATGCTGCCGATCGCCGACGGTCTCACGCTTTGCCGCAAGCGCTGACACCACGAACCGTTTCCGAGTACATGTCAGAAGGGATGGCTGGGTGAACGAGCACGCTGGCGTAGAAGAAATCGCCGACGGCGACACATTGTGGCGTTTCGATCGATCGTTTCTGCTGTCCAATTGGACGTGCATTTGGGGTCGTGGTTGCCAAGGTGTACTGCCCGAGCCCGCCGAGAATCTTGGTCAGGGTTGCTGCTCGTTCGGGGCGGAGATCGATGGCGAGGACGAGGCTCGTCTCGTCGAGGCCAGTGCGGCCGCGCTGCAGCCGGCCCGGTTCCAGAACCACGCTGTGGCGATCGAGATGGGTGTATTCAGAGACGATGGGTACGTCAACACTCGTGTTGTCAACGGAGCATGCATCTTCCTCAACGGACCTGGGTTTCGTGGTGGGGCTGGCTGCGCGTTGCATCTCGCGGCGCTCGATGTTGGTGAGTCTCCGATCGATTGGAAGCCGTCGGTGTGTTGGCAGTTGCCGATTCGAGTCGATTGGGAGTTACGCGACGACGGCACGGAGATAGCCGACGTGCGCCGGTGGAGTCGTTCCGATTGGGGTGACGACGGCGAACCGATGGCGTGGTGCTGCACGGAGGACCCGGGCGCATACATCGGCACCGAGCCAGTGATCAACTCGCTCGCCGAGGAGTTGGACGCGATTGTCGGCTCGACGGTTCTTGTCGAATTGCGGCGTCGCCTCGATCAGGCTGGCATGATCGATCCGTGAATGTCGACGACCTCCTCCGCAGACGCCACGCTGGCGGTGCGGACGCGCTGCTTCGCCACGTCGCTCCCGGCACCGATCTCATCGTCCCCATTGCCAATGGTGAGCCCGTTTCGCTACTCGACGCCGTTGAGCGTCACGCCACCAATTTCCCGGATGAGGTGCGCAACGTCACGGTGCATCAGATGCACGCCCTGCGCGATCGACCAATGATGCATGGTGCGTTCGGCGACCATTTGGTGCACCGTTCGTACTTCTTGTCGCACGTGACGCGCCCCTGTTTCCAGGCTGGCACAGTGGACCTCGTTCCGAACCACTTCTCGGAGGTGTACGACGTACTTCGGCGCCGCGCGACGCAGCCACTGGTCATTGCCTCAGTGTCGCCGCCGGACCGGCACGGCAACTTTTCGCTTGGTGTCAGTGCCGACTATGTCGCGAGTTTCATCGGCCGCGCGCCGTTTTTCGTTGAAGTGAATCAACGTATGCCTCGAACGACAGGGCGTAATCAGATCCACGTCTCGCAGGTGGTGGGCTGGATCAACGCCGACTATCCGCTGCTCGAAGTGCCTCCCGTGGAAGCGAGTGCCACCGATGAGCGTATCGGTGCGTTTGTCGCGGAGCGAATCCCGAACGGCTGCACTATCCAGGCAGGTATCGGGGCGATCCCCAATGCCGTGCTCGGACTACTCGACAGCCATGTCGATCTCGGAGTCCATACCGAACTCATCTCTGATGGTCTCATCGACCTGATCGAACTCGGTGTCGTCAACGGTGTGAACAAGGCCAACAATCGTCTCAAGGTGATTGGCACATTTGCGCTCGGAACGCAGCGCCTGTATGACTTCATCCACGACAACCCCACGATCGAGATGTGGTCGGCGCGTTATGTGAACGACCCCCGAGTGATTTCGCGAGAACCGAATTTCGTGTCGATCAACGCCAGCCTTGCCGTCGACTTCATCGGCCAATGCGCGAGCGAGACGATCCAAGGCCACTACTACTCATCGTCAGGCGGTCAAAGTGACTTCGCTCGAGGTGCCGCGTACAGCGTTGGCGGCCAGAGCTTTATCGTGATGCAGTCGACTGCCCGCGACGGCGAGGTCAGCCGTATCGTGCCGCAGCTTGCCGCAGGCGACGTCGTGACCACGCAGAAGAACACCGTCGACAAGGTCGTCACCGAGTACGGAGTCGCCGAGCTGCGTGGCCGATCAATCCGCGAGCGCACGAGCGCACTGATCAAAATCGCCCACCCGCGCTTTCGTGAAGGACTCGAACGTTCGGCACGCGAGCTCAGCTATTTGTAGACCGCGGGCTACGGTCAAAGACGATGCGCACGCCAATTTGTGACCAACTCGGTATTGAGTTTCCCCTGTTCGCTTTCTCGCACTGTCGCGACGTGGTTGCCGCCGTCAGTCGTGCCGGTGGCTACGGGGTACTCGGAGCCCTTGCCTTCAGCCCCGATCAACTCGAGATCGAGTTGAGTTGGATCGACGAGCACGTCGGGGGCAAGCCGTACGGCGTCGATTTCGCAATGCCCGAGAAGTTCGTGGGCAAGGGGGATGGCGCGTTCAGTCTCGAGTACCTGCAGTCGCTGATCCCTGAGGAGCATCGTGACTTCGTCGAGATGATCTTGGCCGACCACCATATTCCGCCGATGCCCGAGGGTGTCGAGGGCACGATGAAGGCAGCCGGTCTCGGCGTGGAGGTCGAAGGTCCGGGGCAAGTGGACATCGCATTGCGTCACCCAGTCTCCATGCTGGTCAATGCGCTCGGCCCGCCACCTGCTTATGCGATCGATGCCGCGCACAGCAAAGGGGTGTTGGTCGGAGCACTGTGTGGCTCGCCGCGTCACGCAATCAAGAACGTGGAACTCGGTGTGGATGTGCTGATCGCACAGGGCACCGAAGCGGGCGGTCACTGTGGGGAGATCTCCACCATGGTCCTCATTCCCGAAGTCGTCGACACCGTCGGCCCGAACATTGCCGTGCTTGCGGCGGGTGGTATTGGTCGCGGTCGACAGATGGCTGCGGCGATGGCGCTTGGGGCGCAGGGTGCATGGACCGGTTCGATCTGGCTCACCGTCGCCGAAGCCGATACGCAGCCATGGGTCGTTCAGAACCTGCTCGAGGCCTCCTTTACCGACACGGTGCGGTCCCGCTCGATGACCGGCAAGCCGGCGCGCCAACTGCGCACCGATTGGACCAACGCGTGGGAGGCTCCAGACGCTCCAGCGCCGTTGCCGATGCCGCTGCAAGGCATTCTCTATGCTCCGGCCGCGCATCGTTTCTCGAGAGCGCGATCGAAGGAGCTGGGTGGATCGCCGGTCGGCCAGATCGTTGGACTCATGAACTCAGTGCGGCCCGCCAAGGACGTGGTGTACGACATCGTCGAGGAATGGATCGAAACCAACCAGCGCATCGCGCGCAGTGTCGAAGGATCATAAGCACATGGGGAACGACGAACTCATGGCCGTTGCCTGCCCGATCATTCGTGACACAGGTTGGGCGTTCTACTTCGCGCCGGCAACGCTGGCTCGAGGCAAGGAACTCGGCCTCGGTGGGTTGCAGTTCTACGTGCTCGGACGCGGTGGCGTGCTCGGCGACGTGGAGCCATCGGTGATCGCGAGTGCCTTCGGGTACTTCAATCCGGCAACCATCGATTCGCTCTGGACATCCGGCTGTGCGTCTGTCTCGCCCCGCGCTGCCGGACGCGCATACATGCAGTGCTGTGCGACTCACGGGCGCGACAAGCTCGCACGTGTGCCCGGGCTCGATGCCTTCGTCGCTGCGGCCGAAGCAGTGAACGATGCCGCCGATCGCTCCGCCCTCGCCCTCTACGCTGGAGTCGCCGCAGAGCCACTTGCCGACGACGCGCCAGCGAGGGCGATGCAGCTCGTGACGGTCCTACGCGAGTTTCGCGGTAGTGCACATCTGGTTGCGTTACGCGCCGTCGGGCTCGACAACAAGGCGGCGCAATTCATGAAGCGCCCCGGCGACGCGACGATGTTCGGCTGGACCGACGCCGATGCACCGGAGATCACCGATCAGATGAGCGTGCTTCTCGATCAAGCCGAACTGTTGACGGATCGCATCGTCGGTCCGGCGTACGCGGTGCTCGGTGACGCTGCGCAGATCGCGTTTGTCGACGGACTCCAAGCGATCCAAGCGGCGCTCACCAGTGAGTAGAGGATGGTAAGTCTTGGACCGTGCGGGGTCCGCACGGTCCAAGCTATTCGCCGCCATGATTTGGATAAGGATGACGCCGGGAGGTGCTAGAGATGTTCGTTTCTGAGCCGTCGTCTTGCAACTCAAACGCCACACGTCGCTTCACGCGGTATTGGCTGTGGGCGTGCGTCGGTCTGCTGGTCCTCGCGGTCGTTCGAAATGTCAGTCCCACATGGCTCCCCCTCGGCGACAACGCGCTGATGCGGATGTGGACCGACGCTGTCGGCAGTTGGCACGCGCCTCTCGTCGGTGGTGACTCCAGGTACGGCTGGAACAATCTCGGACCATGGGTCTTCTATGTGATGGCGGTTCCGTATCTGTTGTTGGGGCGCTCGGCGCTGGGCCTCCTCATCGGCGCAGCGGCAATCAACATCGTCAGCGTCGTCATGATCGTGCGGTGCGTGAGATCGTTCCTCAACGATCAGATAGCAGCTCTGCTTTGCGCCGGGGGTCTCCTGTTCGTCCTCGCTGCGCACGGGCCGCGCCTCATCGATCCGTGGAACCCATATGTCGCCCAGTTGCCGTTCCTGTTGGCTCTGGTCGCGTGTTGGGCTGTCATTGCTGGCAACCTGCGCTGGCTGTCGTGGCTCATCGGTGCGGGCAGCTTCTCCCTTCAGGCGCACCTCTCATTTCTGCCACCGGTCGTCGTTCTTCTCGCGATCGGCATCTTCGTTGCCTTCCGCAACCGAACGACACTCACTTCGACGAATCGGCGTTGGATCATCGCGGTGACCGTGTTGGCTTGGGCGCCCGCGATTGTGGATGTCGTGCTCCTACGAGGTCACAACATCTGGCGCGTTCTGAGGTTCTTCCTTCGATCATCTGGCACAAGCTCCAACGGTGGACTCGGCATATCGGCAAAGGTGATTCTCCACGAGACCGGGTTGCAGGCCAGTTGGCTTGGCGGCCAACCACACCTGTCGGTGTTCAATTCCGGCTTCACCGGTGATACCGGACTCGCCCCGGGGCTTGGCCTCGTGGCACTCGGTGTTGCGGGTTGGTTGGCGTGGCGACGCCGTGACCCGCACATGCGTGCGTTCGTGGCCCTGCTCGCCGTCTTGCTCATCGCCGGACTGAGCGAGATGACGGTTGCGAGCGGCCCGATGTATCCGTACCTCTTTGGCTGGATATCCATTGTTGGAATGTTGTGTTCGCTGTCGCCACTCATCGTTATCGCGCACAGTAGATCGCCCATGAGGGAGCGTGGCCTGCCTGCGCTCGCCGTCGTCGTGTCGTGCGCCCTAGCGATTGCCCACACCGGCTTGCCGCGTAGCCCGCTCGAGCGCGTTGTCGATGTTGCAATCGCCCGCGACCTCATCGCGAACTCGATGTCGAAACTGGATCGGCATCAGCGCTATCAGTTGCATCACGGCTACGACAAGTTCAACTCGATTTACGAGCTCGGCGTTGTGTCCGAGCTTCGACAGCGACACTTCGACATCGTGGTGATCCCAGAGAATTCGGTCCTGTTCGGCCGGCACATGACCGACGACCAAGCCCGCCACTACCCCGCGTTGGAGGTCGTTGCGCCATTCGACGG
>JAYTWP010000152.1:0-4462 GCA_043743395.1 Actinomycetota bacterium
GGTGATTGAACAAGACATCTTGGAACGCGTGCTCGGTACTGCTCTCCGCAAGGGTGGCGATTTTGCTGAGGTCTATGCAGAGGACAAGTCATCAACATCGGCCGGGCTCGACGATGGTCGGGTCGAGCAAGTCACGAGTGGGCGTGATCGCGGCGCCGGTATCAGGGTCGTGAGCGGCGAGACCACTGGCTTTGCATACACCGCCGATCTGTCTGAAGCCGGCCTTCGCATCGCGGCCGAGGCGGCCAGCGCGGTCGCCGCGCAGGGCGGTGGCGGCACTCGGGTGGTTGCGCTCACGAGGTCACCGGCGCACCCGGTGAGCGCCGTCAAGGTGTACCCCGACACCGTCGGCAAGGCCGCAAAGGTCGCATTGCTCAATCGTGTCGACGAAGCCGCTCGGTCGGTTGGTTCTGCGATCGGGCAAGTGTCGGCCGGATATGCCGACAGCCGCAAGCGGATCATGGTCGCTAACAGTGATGGTCTGCTCGCCGAGGACGAACAGGTCCGTCACATCCTGCGCATCAGCGTCGTTGCCAATGGCGACGCCGGTATGCAAACCGGATTCGAGTCGCTCGGGCACACCATCGGATTCGAACTGTTCGAGCAACACGATGTCGACGAGCTTGCACGCACGGCGGCCCGACAGGCCATCACAAAGCTCCGTGCCCGTCCCGCCCCAAGCGGTGCCGTTCCGGTTGTCATCAAGGCCGGCAGCGGTGGCGTGTTGTTCCACGAGGCGTGCGGCCATGGTCTCGAGGCCGATCTCGTCGGTAAGGGTGCCAGCGTGTACCGCGGCAAGGTCGGCCAACTGGTGGCGTCTCCATTGGTCACGCTCGTGGACGATGGCACGATGGCCGGCGAATGGGGAGCCATCGGCATCGACGACGAAGGTCACCCGAGCCAGTACAACGTACTCATCCAAGACGGCGTACTCACCGATTATATGTGGGATCACCTCCGTGCCCGCAAAGAAGGTCATGCGCGCTCGGGTAATGGCCGGCGGCAGAGCTACATGCACTTGCCGATGGTGCGCATGACCAATACATACGTGCTCAACGGTACCGGCACCGACACCGCAGAAGATCTCATCCGTAACACCCCCCACGGCGTGTATGTGGCCAAGCTCGGTGGCGGCAGCGTCAACACGGCAACGGGTGACTTCGTGTTCGGTATGACCGAGGCATACCTCATTGAGAATGGTGAACTCACCGATCCGTTACGCGAGAGCAACCTCATCGGCAATGGACCTCAGGTTCTTCTCGATATCGATGCGTTGGCGAATGACTTCGCGATGGGGAACCCCGGTACGTGCGGCAAGGATGGCCAAGGCGTACCGGTCGGGGACGGACAACCGACCTTGCGCGTCAAGGCGATGACCATTGGTGGCACGGCGTCATGAGTACGGCGTCCCCCGAGATGCAGGCCATCGCCGACCGGGTTGTGGCACAGGCCGCGTCTGGCGAGCAGGTCGAGGCGTTTGTCGCCCGTGGCGTCGAGACAGACATCCGCGTCTATCAGGGCGAGATCGAGCACTTCGTCAGCGCGCAGAGCGAAGGCATTGGCATCCGCATCATCAAGGACGGCCGTACGGGGTTCGCCTATGCAGGCACCCTCGACGAAGCGGCCATTGCGTCCGTTCTTGAGCAGGCCAGGGACAATGTCTCGTTCGGCACACCCGACGAATGGGCTGGCCTCGCCGAAGCAGACGGGGTCGCAGTCGTTGCGCAGGAGCTGTGGAGCGAAGCGCTCGCCTCGTATCCAACCGACGACAAGATCGCATTGGCGAAGGAGCTCGAACGGTTGACTTGCGCCGCTGATTCGCGTGTGCGCGTCGACGACGCGAACTACAGCGACGGCTCCGGTGAGACCGCTGTCGCCACGACGACAGGTATCCGCGTCAGCGGTCGCGAGAACGGCTGTTTCGTCTCCGTCAGCACCCTTGCCGACGATGGCGACGAAACCCAGACGGGCTTCGGCTTCAGCGTGGGTCGGTCACCATTCGAGTTCGATCTCGCGAAAGCCGCACGCGAGGCCGCCGATCGTGCGACGCGCTTGCTCGGCGCAGTGAAACCGCCGTCGAAGCGGGTCACTGTGGTGCTTGATCCGTATGTGACTGCGCAGTTCTTGGGCATCCTCAGCAGCGCGCTCAACGGTGAGAACGTGATCAAGGGTCGCAGCCTGTTTGCGGGCCGAGTCGGCGAGTCGGTGGCTTCGCCACTGTTCACGCTCGTCGATGACCCGACGAATTCAAAGGCGTACACAGCAACCGATATTGATGGTGAAGGGCTGGCGGCTCGCCGCAACTCGCTCATCGAGTCCGGTGTGTTGCAAGGTTTCGTGCACTCGTCGTACAGCGCTCGGCGTGCGGGCGTGCGTAGCACGGGTAACGCTGTTCGCGGGGGTTTCAAGGGAACACCCGGCGTTGGCTGCTTGGCGATGCAGTTGGTTCCTGGTTCGCGTTCGCAGGCCGAGCTCATCGCCGACGTCGACGACGGCGTGCTCATCCAAATGGTGCAGGGCTTGCACAGCGGTGTGAATCCGATCAGCGGTGACTTCTCGACAGGTGCGTCGGGTTTGCTCATCTCCAACGGTCAACTCGGGGGACCCGTACGAGAGTTCACCATTGCGTCCACGCTGCAGCGCATGCTGCACGACATCGTCGAGATCGGTGGCGACGTCGATTGGTTGCCCACCCTCGCTGCTGGCGTGAGTCTCGTGATCGCCGATGTCACCATGAGCGGCGCATAAATGGCAGAGGCACATCCCGACGCAATCAAGCGTCATCCGCATCTCGCCGCGCCGCTGCCTCAGGGTTGGGTGCGCGTGGACCTTCATAGCCACACGATGTGGAGCGGTGATTCAACGACGACTCCCGACGAGCTTCGTGATGCAGTAATTGCCTGTGGTATCGATGTGGTGTGTATCACCGATCACAACGCCATCCGCGGGGCGCTTGAGGTTGCTGCGAACCTGCCCTGCCGTGTGGTCGTTGGAGAGGAACTCAAGACCCATGCCGGAGAGATCATTGGTCTGTTCCTGGAACATCGCGTTCCCATCGGTGTACAGCCGCATGACGCAGCGCGCATGATCCGCGGTCAAGGTGGCTTGGTGTACATCCCGCACCCATTCGATCCAATGCGACGCAACCTCGACGAAACTGCAATGCGCTCACTCGCCGATGCCGGTTTGATCGATGCGATCGAGGTACTCAATGCCAAGACCTCGCTGAAGTCGCTCAACGCAAGAGCGGCGGCGTTCGCCGAGGAGTTCGATCTTGCCGCAGGTGCCGGTAGCGATGCGCATGTGCCACTTGCCCTTGGCTCGGCGTATGTGGAGATGCCTGATTTCGACGGGCCGACAGACTTTTTGGCAAAGCTGCGCGTGGGTCGCGTTGTTGGTCATCACTGGGACGAACACCGGCCGTGGACGCCGAGAGTGGTGCCGAGTACCTCGATCCACTAAACAATCACAGTGCCGATTCTTCACGCTATTGTCCTCGGTCTGGTCCAAGGGCTGTCCGAGTTTCTTCCCATCTCGTCGAGCGGTCACCTGTTGCTCGTACCGTGGCTGTTCGGCTGGCACGACTTCGAGAGCATCTCGGTGGAAAAGGCTTTCGACGTTGCCCTTCACCTCGGAACCCTGGTCGCCGCGCTCGCGTACTTCCGACGCGACGTCAGGGTTTATGTACGTGAGGGCACGCGATTGGTGATCCATCGCGAAAGGCCGAGTACCCCGGAGGGTCGTCTCGCTTGGTTGCTCGTGCTCTCTGCATTGCCTGCCGCAGCCGTCGGTGCGTTGTTCGAAAAGAGCATCGACGACAAGCTTGGCAAGCCCGTGCTCATTGCGGTAAGCCTGATCGTCTTCGGCCTGTTGCTGGCAATCGTCGATCGCCGTGTCGGCGAGCGCAAACTCGATGAGTACACCAAGCGGGACGCCATCATCGTTGGCGCCGCACAAGTGCTCGCGCTCAACCCCGGGACGTCTCGTTCCGGTATCACCATGACGGCGAGCCGGTTCCTCGGGTTCAATCGCGACACAGCGGCCCGGGTGAGCTTTCTGATGAGCCTTCCGGTCACGGGTGGCGCTGTTGCGTACAAGGGCCTCAAGCTCGCCAAGGATGGCATTCCGCACGGATTGGCTGTCCCGATGTTGGTGGGTGTCATCACGAGCGCGATCGCTGGCTGGTTCGCCGTGTGGGGCACGCTGAAGTGGGTGCGCACACGCAGCTTCGCGCCGTTCGTGGTGTACCGCGTCGCACTGGGTGTGTCGGTGCTCGTCATTGTTGCGACGGGTTGGCGCTCAGGGCAATTGTGACGAGATGCTGATTTGCGGCATCGGCCACCGCCCCCGCCGCGGCTGATGGCACGCCAACCACGACACTGCCGTCCAACACCTGGACGACAACCGCAGCCGGCGCGATGATCGCCCCACCTGCAAGCAGCGCGGCCGAATCGCCGATGTG
>JAYTWP010000153.1:0-2865 GCA_043743395.1 Actinomycetota bacterium
CGCGCCAACCGGGCCATCGTCGCGCGATTGTGCTGGAAACTCAATGGCCAGCGGCCGAGATCAGATCCCCGAAGGGGTGGCGTGGGGCCAGAACTGCCCTGACACGCAACGGCTACCCCACGGTCGCGTAGTGTGATCAGCCGTGGCTCGTACTCCCGATATGGCAATGAAGCTTGAATTGCTCGATCGCGTGGTTGCCTACCTCGCCGAACATGGCCTTGGCGACATGTCGTTGCGACCGATGGCTGCAGCGCTGGCCACGAGTCCGAACCGTCTCGTGCATCACTTCGGCTCGAAGCAAGAGCTGTTGGTTGCAGCCCTGGACCGGGCGCTCCAACTCCAAGTCGATGTGCAAAACGCGTGGCTCAAGCGCGATCCCTCGATGAGCCAGGCCGACCTCTTGCGTCGGTGGTGGAAGTGGCTCATTGCCGAACCCGCAAATCTGGCGCTGGCTCGCCTCGGTTTGGAAGCAGCCACGCTCGAGGCCACCCATACGGGTTTGGCCGGCGACGTTCGTGCCGAACAGATCGGCCTGTGGCGAACCGAGATCGAACAGCGGCTTATGAACGAAGGTGTTGAATCTGAGCAAGCCGTGATCGAGGCGTCGCTGTTGAAGGCCATGTTCACCGGTTTGATGGTGGACCTGATGGCCACCGGGAATCGTACGAGGCTGACCCGCTCGCTCGAGGTTGGGCTCGCCCGAGTAGAGGGCCTCGTGGCCGCCGCCAACGATCTTCACCCGGCACAGCTGTAACGAAATCAGCTGTCACGAAATCAGCTGTCACGAAATCGGCGGTCACGAAATCGGCGGTCACGAAAGCTTGGGTTTACTTGTTGCCCTGATCGCGTAAGAAGCGCTCGACTTCATCCATGAGCGCCGCAGTATCGAGCTGCTCGGGCAGGTTCGTGTTGAGTTCGCCACCGACTGAGTCGTCGTCGTCAAGATCGTCGTCGTCGTCGAGGTCGTCGAGGTCGTCATCGTCGTCGAGGCTGAAGTCTTCGATGCCCGCATCGGACATGCTCTCGAGACGGCGCAGATAACCACCGAGATCGGGATCTTCGGCAACGAGCGCGCTGACACGGGATTCGTACTCGTCGATCTGCATCGCGAGCCGACCGGTTGGCATGCTGGTGCCGATGAAGCTACCGAGGCGCTCGATCAGGGCCATCGAGGCTTTCGGCGAGGGCACCTGCGAGGCATAGGCGGGCACAGCCGCCCACAAGGAAGCCGACGGCAGATCGGCCTTCGCGCAAGCGTCGTGTAACACGCCGACGATGCCGGTGGGACCTTCGTACCGCGAGCGCTGCAGCTCGAATCGGTCGATCATGTCTTGTTCGTTGGCGGTGCCGATGAGTTGCACCGGGCGCGTGTGCGGCACATCGGCCAGCAAGGCGCCAAGGGTCATCACGAGGCTCGCTTTGTACTGCTTGGCAACGCCGATGATCTGTTCGGTGAACGCACGCCAGCGCATAGCGGGTTCGGGGCCGAGGACCAAGATGACATCGGCGCCGGGTGTCGAGGCATGCCACATGCCAACGGTGGGCCACACAATGCTGCGTGTGAGACTGGCTGACAGCCGCACATGTGGGCGGATGGTGGCAAAGTCGGTGAACTCTTCTGGATCGATCTCGGCGAGCGCTGTGGCGCCCCAATCCTCGATGAGATGACGTACCCCCGCCGACGCAGCATCGCCCGCGTCGTTCCACCCGGTGAAGGCGGCCACGATGACGGGGCTGCGAAGTGTTGGTTGGCTGAGCCAGCGAACGTGCTCCATTGGAAGGTGAGCCTATCCATGCATCCGGATGACGCGCTTCAAGGTTGTGTCAGAGTTGTGGAGCGATCGCATAGGTTTCCCCGCCGCCACCGGAGATGACGTCGTCGAGCCAGTTTCCCGTGTACACGTCGTTGGGGCCCTGCATGAGGTCGTTCTCCGTTGCGCCTTCTGGCGTGGTGACCAGCGTCCACGCCTGACGCTTGTAGGTCCAGTTCTCGGGGAACAGTTCGTGGGCTTGACGCCACCACGGCACCGCCGCTTCGTGGCTCACGGTGTGGAGCAGGTGCTGGCCTATCTCGAAGCACGCTGCGGCGCGGGCGTGGGCGTCAGAGCGGGGCTGGCTTCGCGCGACGACCTCGTTTGGTAACAACGCGAATCTGCTCGCCGCACCGTTGTGGGCCCAATCGACGATCGCGGCGCGGTATTCGTCGGCGAGGTCCGGAAACTTCTTGATCTCACGGAACGACCGATCGAGCCGCTCGGGCAGCCCGTCGGGGATGTCCATGTCGCGAAGTGGGTTGCGTTCGATGGAGGCAGACTCTGCATTGCGGACGAGGTTGCCTGTTTCATCGATCCACACGGCCATCGGGATATTGACGAATCCGAACAACTCGCCGGTGACGTGGGCGGTGTCGATCAGACTTGGATGCGTGGGAGACGCAGCATCGATCCATGGATGAGCGTGCTCGGGGTTGACGTCTAATGCAACGGTGACGACCGTGAGACCGAGCGACTCAAGTTCGGTATGGAGCGCCTGCCACCCGGGCAAGCTGGTGCGACAGCCTCAATAACTACTCCACGCGACCAAGAGCACTTTGCGGCCGTGAAGCGAACTGAGTCTGAACGGATTGCCGTCGCGATCAATGAGTTGAGGGTCTGCAGACACGGCGGTGCTGAGTGCTCTGCCGGTTGTCGTCGCTGGGCCCAATGCCCACAGGCCATGCTCGGCGTCGTTTAGTAGTGGCATACCCAAGCGAGCCGACATGGCGTGAACATCGACGGTGTTGTCGGCGCGCAGTGCGCCAGGCGCTGGCACGCACACTTCACCGCGGCACATACCCTCGGCCTGTGGCGACCAGCCGGTGCGATC
>JAYTWP010000154.1:0-5260 GCA_043743395.1 Actinomycetota bacterium
CGTGCAACAACCTTGACCCCGCGGTCGTGACCGTCGAGACCAACCTTGGCAACCAAGATTCGGTCACTCATTCGCTGAACTCGGTGCGAGCGGAACACACATGCACTGCAACCCTAATGAACCAGTACTGGTAAGACTGACCTATGCCTGAGTTATCGCGCCGGATGTTTCTTGTGACCATTGCTTCGTTCGCCGTTGCCTCGTGCAGCAACGGTGGGAGTGGCGGTGCCCGCAACTCGACACCCTCGGTGTTGCCTCTGGAGATCCTGACACGACAAGCGTGATTCTGTGGACGCGCCTCGCGCCCGACCCAACGCATGGGGGTGGTATGCCCGACGCGGATGCACCCGTCGCGTGGGAACTGGCCACGGATGAGGCGTTCAACAGCGTTGTCGCCCGAGGGACCGCCATCGCCGAGGCTGCCCACGGTCACAGCGTTCACGTCACAGCGGCCCCGCCGAAGGGCGTGCGTGCAGCCGGCCCCTTGTTTTACCGCTTCCATATCGCCAGCTTCACGAGCCCCGTCGGACGCACGGCGCGCGCCCGCTCGGGTTCTGTCGAGCGGGCGTCATTCGTGTCGGCAAGTTGCCAGAACTATGAGGACGGCTTCTACGCGGCGCATCGAGACATCGCCGAGCAGCGCCCCGACTTTCTCGTGTGGCTCGGCGACTACATCTATGAGGGCGCTGGGTCTCCAGTGGGCAGTGCCCGCGCGGTTCGGAGTCATGTCACGTCCGAGCCCAAGACGCTTGCGGAGTATCGCGATCGTTACGCGCTCTACAAGCTGGATGCCAACCTGCAGGCCGCTCATCAAGCGTGCCCGTGGTTCATCATCTGGGACGACCACGAGGTCGAGAACAACTACGCCGGCCTCATGCCGCAGAACCCTGCCGAAGCGCCCGACTTTGCGGCCCGTCGTCACGCCGCGTATACAGCGTGGTGGGAGCATCAGCCCGTGCGCCTCGACCCACCGCCCGACAGTGGCGAGTACCGCATCTACCGGGCCGTACAATGGGGCGATCTGATTGGCCTATCCCTGCTCGATACGCGCCAGTACCGCACCGATCAAGCCTGTGGCGATGCAGTCTTGAGTGTCCAGCCGGCCTGCCCGGAAACCTTCGATGAGGCGCGAACACTTACCGGGCCCGAACAAGAGCAATGGCTGTTCGACACCATCGGCAAACAGGGCACGACATGGAACGTCATTGGACAACAGGTCGTCATGGCCAACATCACACTCAACGGCGCCGTTCTGAACTACGACCAGTGGGATGGTTATCCGAAAGATCGCCAACGAATCCTGCAGCATCTCGCCGATGCAGCGGTACCAACGCGATCGTGCTCAGCGGCGACATTCATCTTGCGGGCGTGGCGCTGCTTCGACCCGGCGGACCCGGCGTCGGCCAAGCAGTGGCGGTCGAATTCGTCGACACCTCAATCTCATCGGGTGGCCTCGTGAGCGCGACGGTCACCGATCTCGTGAAGTCGTTTACGGACATCGTCGATGTCGAACTTACGCACCGCGGTTACACACTGCACACGGTCACGCCCGCCAATTGGCAGGCCGCGTACCGCGTGGTGGACAACGTCGCCGACCTCAACTCCACCGTGAGTACCTACAAGACGTTCGTGGTCGATGCCGGCACGACGGCCGTGCGAGCTGACGGCTGAATCTTGCCCGCTCATGCGTCGAGAGCGACAGGGACTTCCGATGGTTTGCCGAGCCTGATGTGCTTCAAACGCTGGATAGCCATCTCGATCAGCTTCGCGCCGCCGACGGAGAGCACACAGACGGGAAGCAGGCGGACGTCGCCAGCCAACTCGGCGACCACAACGATGCCGACAAGTGGGGTGCGGGTACCAACCGCGATGCCAACTGACATGGCCGCCAGCATGCCATCCCAATGCGAACCAGGCAGTTCGACGCCAGCTTTGGCAAGACCCTCGAAACACAACAGCGCGGCTCCAGCGGCGACTGCCATAGATGGTGAGAAGATGCCGCCTGGCGCGCCAGACCCGATCGAAGCTGTAGTGGCGATGAGCTTGCCAACGCAGAGAGCAAGCGCGAGACCGACGGTGGCGCCAGTGACGCCTTTGCGGATTGCTTCCATACCGTTACCGGCGGTGAGCGGCGCGAGTGCAACCGTGACGCCACCGACAATTGCGAACGCGAGCGTTCGGACCCACACGCGGGCCGACTCGCGCGTGGGCCCACCCGCGGGAGTCACGCGCTGACGCAACCAGAAGAAGGCGGCGGTCGCAATAAACGCCGGAACGAGACCGACCGTCGCGTGCACGAACGATCCGAAACCCAGCGGATTCTCTCCACGATGAAAGATCGTGGTTCCCCCGAGGAACTTCATCGAGATGAGATAACCCATCACTCCACCGGCGAGGGCACACCCCAGAGTGCGGCGACCAGGCTGCT
Source organism: Actinomycetota bacterium (assembly GCA_043743395.1). Classification (GTDB taxonomy): domain Bacteria; phylum Actinomycetota; class Acidimicrobiia; order Acidimicrobiales; family Ilumatobacteraceae; genus WLMZ01. Next base: position 2,429 of record JAYTWP010000154.1, read on the forward strand.
TCACGACGTGCTCGCGAACGTAGAGGAATGCACCGATCGGTGCGTGATAAGCAGCCGCAAAGGCTGCCGCGATACCGGTGGATGCGAGATCGGCAGTTGGCCGGCGCACCCGGCGCGCCGTCCATGCACCAAAGCTGCCACCGGTCTCGAGGATCGCCGCCTCTCGCCCGAGAGAGGCCAACGACACCATGGCTGTCCACGTGCCAGCGGAACGCACCAACGTGCCGCTCAGGCTCGGTCCGCTCCCGACCCCGCGTGCGGCCTCCGCCACCGCCCCTAATCCGAGACGTTCATGTCGCCATCGCTGAGCGATACGACCGATCCACGAAGCAGCAACAAGCCCAATCGTCACGAGACCGAACACGATGACGCGATGCGATCGCTGCGCGACCACCGTCGCTGATTTGTCGCCGCCGACGTGATCCAGTGTGAACAAAATGGACTCGCGAAACACACGCGCAAAGATCGCGCCAACCGCAGAGACGATCAGCGCGAAAACGAATGTAAGAAGGAGCCCTCGGGCCCGGGCAAGACTCGGCACGACTACAGAGAAGCCCTTGCAATGACGTCGTCGCCATAGCGCGCAAGTGAAGCCTCGGGGTCCTTCCAAAACAGGAACGACGGCACGATGACGCGGGCGACACCGAGCTCGGCAAGCGCCTTCACCTCGTCGAGCGCACCGCCACCGACAGCGCCGTTGCCGCCCGTGGTCATCTCGATCGCGGATGGATCGCGACCAGCCTCGATGGCGCTCGCGCGGGCAATGTCGAACAGTTCGGCGAGTGATTCGTGGGTCCCGCGACCCGGGAAAAAGCCATCACCCAAACGGCCAGCGCGACGAGCGGCCGTCTTGGTGTGACCGCCGACGTGGATCGGGATAGTGGATGCAGCGGGACGCGGCCGCAACACACAGCGATCGAAGCTGGCGAACTCGCCGTGATGCGTCGCCGCGTCCTGGCTCCACAGTGCCCTCATCGCGGCGACGTAATCGTCGGCGCGTGCTCCACGATGCTCGAACGGTACGCCCAGCGCGTCGAACTCCTCCTCCAACCAGCCCACACCGATGCCCAGATGCATCCGCCCCGATGACATGTGATCGAGCGTCGCAACCTCCTTGGCCAACACCACAGGGTTGCGTTGCGGGAGAATCAGTACACCCGTCGCAAGGTTGATGGTGGTGGTGGCAGCAGCGACATAGGCCAACCAGATCAACGGATCGGGAATGTCAGAATCCTCCGGCCCGGGCATCTTTCCGGTTGGGCTGTAGGGATACTCCGACGCATACCCCGAGGGCACCACGACGTGTTCGACGGTCCAGAGGGACTCGAAGCCTGCGGCCTCGGCCGCGCGAGCAAACTGCGCGGCTGGGCCCGGATGGGCGAGTGGTCCTGTATTCACGAATGCGATACCGAACTTCATGTTGTTCCCTCTTGTTGATCGCGATACCAGTTGATGAGAGCAGTCGTGGAGCTGTCGTGCTGGGCGGTGTTGGCTGATGACAGCTCGGGCGTGATCCGATTGGCGAGTGCCTTGCCGAGTTCGACACCCCACTGATCGAAACTATTCACGTCCCACACGCAGCCCTGCACGAACACTTTGTGCTCGTACAGCGCGATGAGTTGACCAAGGACGCCGGGGGTCAGCCGCGGTGCAAGGATCGTGGTGCTCGGGCGATTGCCGGAGAACGTGCGGTGCGGCACTTGACGTGCCGGCATACCCTCGGCCGCGGCTTCAGCGGCGGTCTTGCCGAACGCAAGGGCCTCGGTCTGCGCAAAGAGGTTGGCCATCAGCAGGTCATGATGACTGCGGTACGGATGATTTGGATGGGCGAACCCAATCATGTCGACAGGCACGAATCGGGTCCCTTGATGCAGCAACTGATAAAACGCGTGCTGCCCGTTCGTGCCAGGTTCGCCCCACACGATCGGCCCAGTGTCGCCGACCACCGCGGTGCCATCGCGGCGCACGCTCTTCCCATTGCTCTCCATGTCGAGTTGTTGGAGATACGCCGGAAATCGGCGCAGTTCGTGGGCATACGGGAGCACGGCATGACTCTGTCCACCCAACACGTTGCTGTTCCACACGCCGAGCATGGCGAGGATGACGGGCACGTTGCGATCCAGCGGCGTGTGCAAGAAGTGTTGATCGACTGCGTAGAAACCGTCGAGGAACTCGCGGAAACCGTCGGGACCGATCGCAATCATCAGCGACAGTCCGATTGCTGAATCAACGGAATAGCGGCCGCCGACCCAGTCCCAAAAGCCGAACATGTTGTCGGTATCGATCCCGAACGCGCTGACCCCTGCTGCGTTGGTAGACACGGCAACAAAGTGCTTGGCGATGGCGTTGGAATCTGCAGTGGCGCCAAGACCAGCGAGCAACCACTCTCGAGCCGTCGACGCGTTCGTGAGTGTCTCGATCGTGGTGAAGGTCTTCGAGGAAACGACGAACATAGTGGACGCCGGATCGAGACCGGCGAGATTTTGATGGATATCGGCACCATCCACGTTCGACACGAAGCGGCACTCGATCTCAGGATGCTTGTACGCGTGCAGCGCCGGATACGCCATGGCCGGCCCGAGGTCGCTGCCGCCGATGCCGATGTTGATCACCGTGCGAATGCGCGAACCGCTCTGGCCCACGAAGGCGCCGCTGCGGACGCGTTCGGCAAAGTCGCCCATGCGATCGAGCGTGCGATGCACGTCTGGCATCACGTTGCGACGGATACCCGTTTCGTCGACCGCCATGATCACGGCGTCCCGAGGCGCGCGCAACGCTGTGTGCAGCACCGCGCGATCCTCGGTGGTGTTGATCTTCTCACCGGCGAACATT
>JAYTWP010000155.1:0-4842 GCA_043743395.1 Actinomycetota bacterium
CCGCACCTCGCCCGGCGCACGTGGCGAGCGCTTGCACGAGCCATGGACGACGCAGAGGTCAATCCGTCCGTCGAGACGTTGCACAACATCCGAATTCGCGCTAAGCGCTGCCGCTACGCAGCCGAGGCCCTCGATCCAGTCGTCGGCCAACCCGCACGGCGATTCGCGAGACGGATGAGTTTGCTCCAAGATGTACTCGGCGAACTCCACGATGCCGATGCCGCGGAGCAATGGTTGCGCTCCATAGCTGCTGCCCTGCCGACAACGAAGGATTGCGTCGAGGACTTGATCGCGCTTGAACGAATCAGGAGCGACAAGGCCCAGCACGAGTGGCCCCCGATCGTGCGCCGCGCCCACAAAGACAAAAAGCTCGTCGCCTGGCTTCGGCCTCGCTGAGACGATCAGACTTTTTGCCTTTTCAGTGGCGATAATGAGCACTATGCCCGGACCTCTGCCGATCGTCGCACATCAGTCCTCCGAGCGACACCTTGGAAGCCGCGCAGCATGGTTACGCGCTGCCGTTCTCGGCGCGAACGACGGACTCATCTCTACTGCGTGCCTCATGGTGGGCGTCGCCGCCGCAAAGGGCAGCAGCCGTTCAACCATCTTGGTGGCAGGCATCGCCGGGCTGACTGCCGGGGCATTGTCGATGGCAGCCGGCGAGTTTGTGTCTGTCAGCTCGCAACTCGATAGCGAACGTGCCGACATCGCCCGTGAGCAACTCGAACTCGAGGCAACTCCCGACGCCGAGCACGAGGAACTCGTTGAGATCTATCGAGCGCGTGGCCTCAGCCCCGGCCTTGCCCGCCAGGTAGCCGACGAACTGGCCACGCAAGATCGCCTCGCCGTACACGTACGCGACGAACTCGGTCTCGATCCCGACAACCTGGCCAAGCCGATCGAAGCAAGCGTCGTCTCCGCAATCAGTTTCGCGATCGGAGCGTCTCTCCCAATCCTCATCGTGATATTGGTCTCTGCTGCACTCCGCGTCTGGCTGACCGTGTCAGTCACCATTGTCGGACTCGTCGTCCTCGGTGCGGTCGGCGCCAAGCTCGGAGGCGCTCCACAGGGTCGTGCTGCGGTACGTGTGTTCATCGGTGGCACGCTTGCGCTCGCAATCTCACTCGGCATAGGTCGGATCACCGGCAACGCGCTCTCAGTGCCTTCTGGGTGAACGACTCTTCCACGATTGCGGGGCTCAGGCACCGACGTGGGCAAGGATCCAGCGCACGGCCGCATCTGAAGCGAGTGGCGGCGACATCAAAAAGCCCTGGGCATGATCACAGCCCATGAGCCGCAGCATGTCCCACTGCTGGAGGGTTTCAACACCCTCGGCCACCACGGTCAGCCCAAGCGCACGTGCGAGTCCCACGACAACCTCGACCACTGCGCGGTCCTCGGGGTGATCGCACATTCCCGCGACGAAGGTTTGATCCACCTTCAACGACGACAAAGGAAAGCGGCGCACATGCGTGAGCGACGAGAAGCCGGTGCCGAAGTCATCGAGACTCAGTGCTGCCCCGGCAGCGTGCAACTCACGCAAGGTCTCGTCCGGCGATGACATGCCGATTGAGGCGTGCCTCGTCAGCGTGGCACGTTCGGTGATCTCGATGACGAACTGATTCATCTCCAGACCGTGAGCATTGATCACACTCTCCATCTGCACGCACAAGCCCGGGTTGGCGAGTTGACCGATCGAGAGGTTCAACGCAACAGGTATGCGCAGACCATGCGCCTTGAGCGTTTCCATTGTTCTGCACGAAGACTTTAAGACGGCTGCTCCAAACGGGAGATCAAGGCCAGCGTCTTCGACCAGGTCCATGAAGGAAGCAGGCGTGAGCACGCCGAGATCCGGATGATTCCATCGCGCGAGGGCCTCGAGCCCCACAATGTCGCCAGTCGCGAGGTCCATGATCGGCTGCAGGTGAGCCACGACCTCCCCCCGTTTGAGACCCACCGTGAGTTCATCCGCGAGCCGACGTCGTTCGGTTGCGCTTCGACGCCGCTCAACCATTGCGCGCGTGGTCATGCCGCGGCGGTCGGACTTCGCTTCGTACATTCGCACGTCGGCGTCGGCGAGCAGGCTGGCCACCGTAGAAAACGGATCAGAGATGGCCACCCCGACGCTGGCGCCGATCTTGACCGGTCCGACCCCGAGGTTGTATGGCTGCGAGAGAGCTGACTCGATCCGTTCCGCCAGCGCAGAGGCTGCGGCCCAACCGCCGATGCCAGGTGCCAACGCCACGAACTCGTCACCGCCGACCCGGGCAACCGTGTCGCCCGGACGCACAACTTGTTCTAACCGCCGCGCGACCTCACGAAGGAGTTCGTCTCCGGCAACATGCCCGAACAGATCGTTCACGGGCTTGAAGCGATCGAGGTCGATGAACACGACGGCGACCGAGCGATCGACCGAGAGATAATTGTCGAGACAGGTCAACAGCAGCGAACGGTTGGCGAGGCCGGTCAACGCGTCGTGACGGGCCATCTGCTCGAGTTCCTCGCGAACGCGTTGGAGTTCGGTCACGTCGTAGCCCGACACGATGATGCCAGCTACCACAGGGTCACTCATCAGATCGGCAAGTTCAAAACGAATCGGCCGGCGTTCGTCCTTGCCTAATCGATTCATCGACAACTCGATGGACACGCTGTGATGATCCCTGCCCAGTGTTGCCAGCGCATCGTTGAGGGCAGGCACCGAGTCAGGAGAGACGAAGGTCATCAGCTTCTCGCCGATCACGACTGACGGATCAAACCCAAGCAAGCGTGTAAACGCGCCATTGACGCTTGTGACAACTCCGTCGGAGTCCAGCAGCATCGTGATCGATGGCGAATGCTGGATCACCTGTTGGAAGCGGGCGACATCGGCGCCTGCGATCTCCCACATTCGCCGTTGGGTGATATCTCGCGCGACGAGCACGAGGCCAGAGATCTCATCGTTGTGGAGATGGTTGGCACCGACCACTTCCATCCAGTGCCATCCGCCATCGGCGTCGGCAACGCGCACCTCGACGGGCGTTCCGTAATCCTTGCCTTGGATGGTGCCCATCGACGCCATCGCTCCGGCGAGGTCGTCGGGGTGAAGCAAATCGAGTACAGAGCGGCCCATCCATTTGTCGCCGATCCAACGCAATTGTCGCTCCGCGGACGCATTTGTGTAGCGCAAGCACCCCGCGTCATCGACAATGATGACGACGTCGGGTAGCCCATCCAAGAGGGCATACGCATCTAGTTCGCTCTTCGGGAGCGAATCCGCCGGGATCGCAAGCATGAACCAACCATCGGCAAATCGTGCCGAAAACTGAAATCTAATTGATTAATTGGTTGCCACCGAGGGTGCCGAACTCAGCCGACGGCGGCGAGTGCTGAGCCCATCAGATCGACAAAGTTGTCGTGATAGAAGGCGTGGCGAGCAGCGGCGTTCACGTTCAGCAGCGATGACTCGAAGCGTTCGATCGGACGACGACCGCCCTCGACGTGGGGATAGTCAGATGAGAACAAACAGACCTCAGGCCCAGCCTGTTCGATGATCCAGCCGACGTCTTCGGTGGGATACGGAGTGAAACGCATCTGCCTGCGAACGTATTCACTCGGTCGCAATGACAGTTGCTGCAACCGACCTTCGTGTCGCACGAAGGCATCAAATGCTGCCTCCATCTGGCGCATCCACGACGGAACCCAGATCGCGCCTTGCTCCACCACACCCACGCGGAGCTCGGGAAATCGTTCGAACACACCGTCGAAGATCATCGTTGCCAAGGTCTGCGCCGGAGGAACGGGAATACCCATGTAATCCACTGATCGGAAGTTCTCGGCACCGCCATGAAAGTCGGGGGGTACCGCAAGTCCATTGACGAAGTAGTGCGGGTCGATGAGCGCTCCGGTGCCGCCGACGTGGAATACGATCGGAATGTGCGCGTCGCTGGCGACCCGCCAGACCCGGTCGAGGCGGAGATGACTCGGCGAATGATTTGGCGGGCAGCCCGACGCCACCAGCAATGCAGCCGCGCCCATCGAGATCGCTTCCTCGGCAAGCGCACCGGCACGATCGAGATCGGCCAGGGGCACATACAACGTCGGCAACAACCGGCTGTCGACCGAACAGAACTCGACCATTGCGCGGTTGTGGGCGCGTGCCGCTCCGATTGCAAACTCGATGTCACCGGAGTGTTCCCAATCGTGCAGTCGTGAATTGTGAAACGTGTTGAACATCAGTTGACTCTCGAAGCCGAGCAGATCAAGCGCTCGGGGCCGATCATCAGCGATAAACGAACCTGTCGCCGCAAAGTTCTTACGGAGCATGATCTCGTCTGCCTCAACCGCTCTGTATTCGACCGACTGATGTCGGACGCGGAGCTTGTCGAACGCGGCCACCAGATCGCGTTGCTGCTCGTCCGGGTCGCCGGTCTGACGGAGTTCGTTGCCGCCCTGGTATACCAGCGCGTCGATGCGTTCGCGGACGGCCGGGTCGGCATGATCGCGGAGCCAACCGGGCGTCTCCATCACGTGAGCGTCTGCGTCGTGGACCAACAAACCTGTGGAGTTATAGCTCATTGCACCAGTGTTGCAGCCGCGTTCGGGGTCCCACGACACTGCGAGTACTGTGAACACGAATGGAGAGACCATGACACTCAAAACCGTGAGCCACATGGCGAGCACGCTCGATCCATTCGATGCGCATCCGTATCGCACCGGAGCGTGGCAGCCGAACTTCACCGAATACGACGCGACATATGGCGCCGCCGACGTGCTTATCAAAGGTCAGATCCCTCGCGACCTTGCCGGGGTATATCTGCGCAACACAGAGAACCCGGTGCACGAGTCCATCGGTCGCTATCACCC
>JAYTWP010000156.1:0-2523 GCA_043743395.1 Actinomycetota bacterium
ACCGAGACCTAGGCCCAGCGCGAGGCTGGCGCTCACGATCGCGACGCGCACCCCACGGCGAGGCGTTGGTGGGGTGGCCCGCATCTCTGCCGTCGTGAGCTTCCAGGTCTCGAGCGCGTGGCCCAAAACGTGCGCGGTCATCACGATGAACCAGACGATGAAACTCGCGGTGTGCACGTTCAGCCATGTATCGGAATGCCGCGGGCCGACTGCGAGTGCGATGATCCCCGTCGTCAGCAACGAGACCGTGGACGCGACCGCGAACGGTGCCGCGATGCGCAGGATGGGATGCGGTGGTCCCTTGCGGCGATAGGCCGCGGTGCCCTTGTAGTAGTTCAAGAACCGGTAGCCGGTCGTTGCCGTCTTGAGCACCACGACCGGCACGACGAAGAGGCCGATGAAGACGTGCAGTGTGAACATCGCGTTCACGTCGACAACAGTGACGCCCTCGACCGCAAGAGCGATCAGCAAGAGCGCTCCCAGCACGCCGGTCAGCCGGGCGTTGCCTTCAACACCATCGTGTTCGTCCATCGGCGCGCAGCTTACGCGTTGGACCGTGCGCGCCTCATTGTGCCGCGTTGTGGCCCTCTTACCTGATTACTACCTCGTTGTGGTCGTCGTGACGGGACCCGCCGTGCAGCCGGTCGTAGCCTCGTTCGCGTGTCGTCCCCATTGTTCGAAAGCTGGCAGCGGGCCACGGAGCACGGAGGAGCCAGGCTTGTCGTTCTCCTCGGACTCTTCGCGAGCGGCTGCGCATCGTCGCCGACGGGTTCTGCCCCGCAGAACACGGCGGCTGTGACGAGCGCGACGAGCGCGACGCAAACGTCTCTCACACCGCCGGTTCCGGTCCCGACATCCGCGCCAGTGTCCGCGCCGGATACCGAGCCAGCGAGTCCGCTGGCGAACGCCACCGCCCCGATTGGATTGACGCCCACGGTGTTGCCGGCGCGTGCCGGTGAAGGAACATGGACCACCCTCGCCTCGATCGGTGGCTCACCGGTGATGTGGGGCAGCACGATCCGGCCGTTCTCTGATCGGCCGAGTGTGGTGGCGAGCTATGCGGTCTTTGAGCAGACGCGCTTGCGTGCGGCGCTCTTCAACGGCACCGAGTTGCCCGGTGGTGGGCCATGGAACAACGGCTCCAAGGTGATGCCGGCTGCAGTCCCGGCTCTCGTGGCAGCGTTCAATGGCGGCTTCAAGTTCAGGCATATAAAGGGCGGCTATTTCGCAGAGGGGCGAGTTGTCAAACCGCTCCTCGATGGTGAGGCGACACTCGCGATCGGCACCGATGGCCACATCGCAATCGGCATTCTCGGCGCCGACTTTACCAACGATGGTTCGTGGAGTTCACTGCGCCAGAACCTGCCGATGATCATCGATGGCGGCCACGAAACCGTGAGCACCGCACATGAGGCTGGTGTGGACAAGATCTATTGGGGCAACGACTTCGGCGGTGTGCAGCTCGACACACGGTCCGCTCTGTGCCAGCGAGCCGACGGTCGTCTGATGTACGCCACGGTCGGTGGAGTCGATATCTACGGCTTGACCCGTGCCCTTCTTGCTGTGGGCTGCCAGCGAGCAATGGAACTCGACATAAATGGTCGATGGCCACAGTTCGTGACCTTTACCCAGCCAGGCTCGCCAACACGAGACCCAATCGCACTCGATGCTCGGATGGGTCATCTCGACAGAGTTCTGACGACGGGATCCACCAAGGATTTCATCGCCTTGTTTGACCCCACATTGCTGCCGAAGGACGTCGTGCACTGAAGGTTTCGAGATGCTGACACGTTCCCGACGGTCTACGACAAAACTGGCGTATGGTTCCGGGATGAGTAGTTCGAAGATGCAGGATTCAGTCACCGTTCACATGGCCGCGTCGCCGGACAAGATCTGGGACCTGGTCAGCGACGTCACCAAGATTGGCCTCTACAGCCCAGAAACGTTCGAGGCCGAATGGCTCGATGGTGCAACAGGGCCCGCTGTTGGTGCTCGGTTTCGTGGTCACGTGAAACGCAATGGCATCGGGCCGATCTATTGGACCACGTGCACCGTGACCACCTGTGAGCCGGGCCGCGAGTTCGCCTTCGCCGTCGGCAGTGCCGAGAAAGCGATGAACGTGTGGGGCTATCGCCTGGAACCAGTGGGAGATGGAACCGACGTCACCGAGTCATTCATGCTCGCACCGATGCTGCTCTTGCGCATCTACTGGGCATTGCTTGGATGGTCACGTGGAAAGACCAATCGCGAGGGCATGCTCAAAACGCTCGAGCGGATCAAGGCTGAGGTCGAGTCAGCGTCGTAAGTCGGCCGCAGTGCACGCGGCGCGATAGAACAAATGTACGATAGAACCTACGTATGGCTATCGGATGTGTGTACTGCAGCGGTGAGCACGCCTCTGCAAGTGATGTGCGTGCATGTTGGCAACGTAACGGCGCGCCCGTAGCGGAACCGACGCCGGCGCCTGCATCGAAGTCTGCTGAAGCGAAGACCGCTGAAGCGAAGACCGCTGCATCGAAGACC
>JAYTWP010000157.1:0-11001 GCA_043743395.1 Actinomycetota bacterium
TCGACGAAGTCGTAGAACGACTCGTACGCGCCGTTCTGAGTGCGCTCGCTGACGAGATGCTCGACGAGGCCATCTCCGACATTGCGCACTGCTGAGAGCCCGAAGGCGATGGCGCCAGGGCTCCCGACAGGCAGTTCGACGCCTGATGGGACCTGATGCGGGGACAATGCCACAAAATCGGAGACCGAACGGTTGATATCGGGGGTCAGCACCTTGATGTCCATGGTGCGCGAATCGGAGAGGTAGACCGCGGCCTTGTCGAGATTGCCCTTCACGCTTGTGAGCAGACAGGCGAAGTACTCGACCGGATAGTGCGCCTTGAGGTAGCCGGTTTGATACGTGACGAGTCCGTAACCAAAGGTGTGGCTCTTGTTGAACGCATAGTCGGCGAATCGCTCGATGATGTCGAAGAGGTGCTTGCCGAGCGCGATGCCATACCCAGATCGCTCGCAGCCGGACTCGAAGTTTGCCCGTTCCTTCGCCATGATCGCGCGGTCCTTCTTACCGCACGCCTTACGGAGGTTGTCTGCATCGGCGAGCGAGTAGCCGGCGAAGCGTTGGGCGACGCGCATCACGCTTTCCTGATAGATCATCAACCCGAACGTGTCTGCAAGCACTTCCTCCGCGTCGGCGTGAAAGTACTCCACCGGCTTGCGCCCATTCTTGCGATCGGCGTAGTCGTAGTGCATGTTGACGCTCATCGGGCCCGGCCGATACAGCGCGAGCACAGCTGAGACATCTTCGAAGCTGTTCGGGGCAAGTGACTTGAGCAACGCGCGCATTGGCGGGGACTCGAGCTGGAAGACACCGATGGTGTCACCTTTGCTCAGCAGATCGAACGTGGCCTGATCGTCGAGCGCAACTGTATCGATGTCGAAGGAGGGGTCGAGCCGATCGCGAACCATGGCGACGGTGTCGGTAATGACGTCGAGGTTGCGCAAGCCGAGGAAGTCCATCTTGAGGAGCCCGAGCGCCTCCACACCATGCATTTCGTACTGGGTGACCACCGGGGACTTGTTCGGGTCACCGCCCGGGTCGGGTTTGCGTTGAACTGGTAGGTACGTGGTCAGCGGGTCCTTGGTGATGACGACCGCAGCAGCGTGGATACCGTCACTGCGCTTGAGTCCTTCGAGGCCCTTGGCAACGTCGACAACCTGCTTGATGTCGGGGTCGGTTTCGTACATCGCGCGCAGTTCGGTTGCGGCCTTGAATCCGTCGGCGTATTTGGGGTTCTTCTCGAAGCAGTACTTCAGCGGAGTGTCGCGCCCCATCACGAGTGGCGGCATCGCCTTCGCGATCTTGTCGCCCATGCCATATGGGTACCCAAGCACGCGCGCGGCATCGCGGACGGCATTGCGCGCCTTGATGGTGCCGAAGGTGATGATCTGCGCGACGTGATCGCGCCCGTATTTCTCGGTGGCATAGCGGATCATTTCGTCTCGGTACCGCGAGTCGAAGTCCATGTCGATGTCGGGCATGCTGATGCGGCTCGGGTTGAGAAAGCGCTCGAACAGCAGGTCGTAACGAATTGGGTCGAGTTCGGTGATACGCAGGCAATAGGCAACGGCACAGCCGGCCGCTGAGCCGCGACCCGGCCCGACGCGTATGCCTTTGTCCTTGGCGTGCTTGATCAGATCCCACACGATCAGGAAGTAGCTGCTGAATCCCATGTCGGCAATGACCTTGAGTTCGAACGCGACGCGCTCGATGACGGCGCTCGGCAACTGACCGGCATCGTTCTTGCCCCAGCGCATTTCGGCACCGGCCCACGCGAGGTGGTGCAGATACTCAGTGTCGTTGTTGAACCCTTCGGGAAGGGGAAAGTTGGGGAGTTGTGGCTTGCCGAACTCGATGGTGACGTCGGCGCGCTCGGCGACCCAGAGGGTGTTGTCACATGCTTCGGGATACTGCCGGAATAGGTAGCGCATCTCGTCGGCGGTCTTGAGGTAGTGCTCTTCACCTTCGAACTTGAACCGCTTTGGATCGCTGAGCATCGCGCCTGTCTGCACGCACAGCAACGCGTCGTGCGACACGTGATCCTCGCGGTGGGTGTAATGGCTGTCGTTCGTTGCGATGAGCGGCGCTCCGATCTTGCGCGCAATCTCGATCAGCTTCGGATTCGTCTCGAGCTGCGCGGGCAAACCGTGATCTTGGAGTTCGACGAAAAGGTTGTCCTTTCCGAAGATGTCTTGGAGACGTCCCGCTTTGGCAAGCGCCCCCTTGTCGTCGCCATTGAGCAACGACTGCAGTACATGCCCACCGAGGCAACCAGTTGTGGCGATGAGCCCCGAGCTGAATTTCTCGAGCAGTTCCCAATCCATCCGCGGCTTGTAGTAGTAGCCCTCGAGAAACGCAAGGCTGCTGAGCTGAATGAGGTTGCTGTACCCCTTGTTCGTCTCTGCGAGCAGCGTCAGGTGGTAGTACTGCTTTTTGCCGCCCTCGGCATCGCCGCCCGAGTCATCGACACGACCCCGGCGCGGTGGGCGTTCTGTGCGCGACTCGTAGGCCATGTAGGCCTCGGTGCCGATCACCGGCTTGACGCCTTGTTCTTGGCATTCTCGATAGAAGTCGAGGACCCCATACATGTTGCCGTGGTCGGTCATTCCGAGCGCCGGCTGGCCGTCGGCGGCTGCCTTGGCAACCAGTTCATCGAGCCTCGCCGCGCCGTCGAGCATAGAGAACTCGGTGTGCACATGAAGGTGCGTGAACGAATCGGCCACCAAGGTCTCTTTCTGTGCGGCTGTTGTGTAACAGCTGTGCGACGTGTGTTGCTTGCGCTCGGAACGCCTTCTGCAACCGCCGGCTGCGAATCTCGTAGAGAACAAACTACATCACTGTGATTCGTGCGACTCTATCAGTCTTACATCACCTCAGAGATAGGTGCCCGGACGGTCAGGAAGCGGCGGCTGACGGCCCTCGGAAGCGACATTACCGACAAAGCGGGGATCGATGATCCCGCCTTCTCCCCCACCTTGGGGCAAGCCACGCATCTGCTCGAGTTGCTGACGTGAGGCAATCTGCTGCGCGAACAATGTGGCTTGGATTCCATGAAAGAGACCTTCGAGCCAGCCGACAAGTTGGGCCTTGGCGATGCGGATCTCGCCGATTGACGGTGGCTCGCCCTCTTTGAACGGGAGTGCGAGCATGTGTAGCTCTTGTTGAAGGTCGGGCGACAACGCGTCCGAGAGCTCGACGATTGATCGCTCGTAGATCTCGGCGAGGCGTTCACGACTGGCCTCGTCGAAATCGGCGCCTTTGACTTCGTCGAGCAGCTGGCGGATCATTGAGCCGATGCGCATCACCTTCGCCGGTGACGTGACGGTCTCGGACGGCACCTCGTCACCTGAGGGACGCAGCGTCTCCATCACAACGCCATGTTCGATGCCGTCGCCCTGCGGTTCGTTCGCCGTTGTTGGTTGCTCGCTCTGGTCTTCAGTCATCACTTCTCCTGTCTAGCTCGTGCCGACGCCTACGAGCAACGGCACGTACATTTCCGCACTGGTGAGGCTGCCATGGCGACAGATCAGTTCGAACGGGCCAGAATCTGCCGGATCGAAGAACGTGATCGGCTCGCGGGCCACGAGTGCGACATCACCGAGGCGAGCTGCGACCGGCGCTGACACGACAGGACCGAACCACCCCTGATCGATCGCCTGCTCCCGACTGACGACCCATGCCTGATCGCCGTGATCTTGCACAGCGGCACTGAGCAGATCTTCGTGGCAGCCCGCGCGAGCATGCAACCACCGGAATCGGCCTTCTCCCGACTGCGTGCGCACCAGCGAAAGCAGCGCCGCCGACGGATGCACAACGTTGCCGCCGACGTGCACTTGGCCGTGGTCGGCCGTGACGACAAGTGCTGCACCCGGCGGCATTGCAGCGAGCACATGACTGACAATGGCGTCGACAGTGGCCAGTTCAGCATCGTAAAAGTCGCCGAAACCGCGCTCGTGGGCAATCTTGTCGATGCCGTCGTAGTACGCATAGATGAAGCGTTCGCCCAGCTTCAGCTGCCGCCGGATCTCCACGGCAATACTTGACGCCGCCCGCCAGCCGACTGGACGCGAACCCCGCAAATGAGCCTCTGTGAACGCCGAAGTCTCGAGCTCTGCTCGGCTGATCACTGGTGGCGACTCGCCGAGGAAAGGCGCAAATGTCTGCACATCGCGTGGTGGATGTGACCGTCGGACATCCCCGCGCCCACCATGCCAACGGAGCACGTTGACGATGTCTCCGGCGAGCTCCATGCGGTAGCCGACCAATCCGTGCTCCCCCGGCGTCAGCCCGGTGGTAATAGAGGTCAGTGCCGTTGCGGTAGTGGAAGGCGCGACAGTCGTGATCGCTGATCCCTGCATCGCGGCCATGGTTGGCGCCAGATGGAGGCGGCTTTGCAACTGCTCCCAACCCAGGCCGTCGACAACCAGTACCACGACTTGCTGCGCAGTCTCCAACACCGTTGGCATCCATGCAGGAAGCCGCACTCCACGAGGCGCCAGCAACGCCGGCACGATGCCGCGAACGTTGGCACCGGAGTATGCAGGAATGACGGGCTCAAGGTTCACGGCAGCACTAGTCGACCACGATCTCATCGGATTTGCTACATCTTGTGTCATCGGCGGCGTCAACGATCCGCCGTAGTGCCACGTTTGCGCCTACGATAGATCTGTGCGCGTTTCCACCAAGGGTGACTATGCCTGTCGGGCCCTTCTCTCGTTGGCCTTACACATCGAAGAGCCCGGACCGACGTCTGTCAGTGATATCGCCCGCCGCACCGGCCTTCCGCAGCCCTATCTCGAGCAGATCCTGCTTGCGCTGAAGGGTGCTGGCCTCGTACGTTCCAAGCGCGGCGTCGGCGGCGGTTACGTGCTTGCACGGCCTACTGCCGAGATCAAGTTGTCGGAGATCTTGTCTGCCGTTGACGGTCCCATCTCGTTGGGCGACTTTGGCGAGCCGCACCAAGACGGAGCATGCGACCACGAGGGACAGTGCGTGTTGCTCGCCATCTGGAAAGAGGCCGGGGAGATGATGCGCCGGCACATGGAAGGCTTCACACTCGCCGAGATCTCAGAGGCCGCGCAAGGCACAACGCCATGGCCCGACATTCTTGCCACGCATCACTAAGCCGACCCGCCGCCACGAATACAACGACCTGCTCAGCTGAGGCCGCTGAGCACCTCGCGCAGATCTTGCGGTAACGACGACGTGAATGTCATCGTCTCGCCGGTGGCCGGATGCACGAATGCCAACTCGGCAGCGTGCAGAAACGGACGCGGCGACGAAACACCGGAGCGAATGCCCCCATAGGGACCGTCCCCGACAACTGGATGACCGGTGGCTGCAAGGTGCACGCGGATCTGATGCGTGCGGCCAGATTCGAGGCGACACTCGAGTTCGGACACCTCGGCCGGATCGCGATATGTCGCGATCGTGCGATACCTCGTGCGCGCCGGTTTGCCGTCGATGACGACGGCCATACGCAGTGGGTCTCGATGGTCTCGGCCAATCGGGGCGTCGATCAGACCGTTCGGCGACTTGAGATGACCCCACACCAGGGCGTGATACGCGCGCGTCACCGTTCGGGCCGCCAACGCAGCAACCAACGACTGGTACGCGAGGTGGCTGCGAGCAACCACCATCAGTCCACTGGTGCCCACGTCGAGACGATGCACGATGCCGGGTCGCATCGGATCGCCAATTTCGGCGACGTCCGGGTAACGGGCGAGCACGGCGTTCACGAGCGTGCCAGCGGGGTGGCCATGGCCGGGATGCACGACAAGACCAGCTGGCTTGTCGACAACGATGACGTCGTCATCGACATAGACCACGAACAGATCTATCGCCATGTCTCCAACAGGCAGCTGCTGCTGAGGCAACAATGCGGGATCGATCTCGACGACTTGGGCGAGCGCCACGCGGGTCTTGCCCGACATTGCGACAACGCCGTCGAGCATTGCTCCCCCCGCGGCGACGAGTGCCGCCGCGTCTGAGCGACTCGCGTCCGTGAGCAGGGCCACGATTCGGTCAAGGCGCTCGCCAGCTAGCGCACTCGGAATCTCCTCGCGGATCATGTTGGCGCAACCTTGGCCGAAGCCAACGCTGTCAGCACGAGCAGCGCTCCACCCACATTGATGCACATGTCAGCGACGTTGAAAATGGGGAACCACTGGAAATCGATGAAGTCAATAACGCGTCCGCGTAGCCAGCCTGCATCACGAAACAATCGATCGACGATGTTGCCAAGCGCTCCACCGACAACGAGACCGACTGCAATAGTGGCGACTCGACCGCTGGAGCGACGAAGTGACAGCAGCATGACGACCACCACAACGAGGGCGACGACACCGATGATCGGGCCGGCACCCTGGCCAGTTGAGAACGCCATTCCACGGTTGAACGACAGGTTCCACCGCAATGTCCAGATGACGTGCGGGGTGCTGCCGTTCGACAACGCTGCCAATGCCCAATGCTTGGTGAGTTGATCGATCAGAACGACAACGGCAGCAATTGCGATGCTGATGCGTAGCGACGACCGTTGCGACCCGGCAGCATCGGTCATCGCCGACCGATCCCGCCAACCTTCTCCTCGACGAGCTCAGTGGACCACGGAATCGCCTCGAGGCGCTCACGCGGGATGGGCTTCATCGACAACCGCGAGAAACCGTAGCTACCGAGAATGATCCGCTCGAGCGCGCTATCGATCTGGGCAATGTCGTGACGGGCGTTCGCCGACAACGTAATATCACGCTCTCTCTCGACAACCATGGTGTCACCCTCGCCCGATTCATCGTCGAACTGGACGTCACCCATTTCGTCGTCGATCAGCGAGAAGGCCTCGTCTTCGAGGCGGATTGCTTGACGAGTCAGTGACTCACGCGCCTCGAGCAGGGCTTTGCGCTGAGCGGTGAGGAACTTGACATCGAAATCCTTGGTGTATTTGATGCCATCCTTGGTCTCGCCTTTGACCGGCGGCAAGGTCGGCGCAGGTGGCGGCGGCGGTGCCGCCTTTTTCCCCAAACCAATCCGCTTCGGCGGCATCGCGGCAGGCGTCGTTGGGGAAGCTTTCACGACTGGAGCAGCCTTTGTGGGGGGCACAGGTACAGCTTTCTTTGCCGCAAGAGGTGCAGCCTTCTTCGGCGGGGTTGCCGCCTTCTTTGCGATTGGTGCGGCCTTTTTGACGGTAGGTGCCGCCTTCTTGGGCGCCGCTGTGGCCTTCTTTGCGATCGGTGCGGCCTTCTTCGCGACAGGCGCTGCCTTCTTCACGACAGGCGCGGCCTTCTTCGCAGGCGCCTTCTTCGCTGGCGCTGGCTTTGTTGCCGAAGCAGCTTTCCTGGTCGGAGCAGCCGCAGCCTTCTTTACAGCAGGCGCGGCCTTCTTCGCGGGCGTTGTTGCCTTCTTGGCAACGCCCGATGTCTTGCTCTTCGCTGCGACAACCTTCTTGGCCATGAGGACCTCCCGATCGACCACAAGTGCCGGAGCGTAGGCCATAGAGAGCCCATCGCCAACGGCCTTGGTCACTTTGCTTGAAAGAATGCCTGTAAAATCCGCATCGCGTCCTCCGCTTGCAAACCAGAGATCACTACTCGCTTTCGGCGAGAGAGGCCCCCAGACACGATCTTGACTCGCCGCGGGGCTCAGGCCCTGTCGACCTGCACGAGAACAGGCTCACCGTCGAGTTCGCCTGTCAACTCCACCGATGCGTCATCGGCACCCCACCCCAATGACAGCGACAACGTCTCGCGGCAGACGAAGTCCACATGTTCAGCCATGAGTTCACGGATTCGAGCCGATGTCCAGACCGTAAGTTCGATGCGGTCGCTCACGTCGAAACCAGCATCCCGACGCGCTTGTTGAACAAGGCGTACGAGGTCTCGCGCCACACCCTCAGCTTCGAGTTCGGGTGTCAGTTCGCAATCGAGGATCACGACTCCCTCGCCGCCCGGCAGGACCGCGCTTGCACCACCCTCGGAGGCCACGAGTTTCAAAGAGAACTCGCCCGGCTCGAGCGCGAACCCAGCCGCGATCACGGTGTCACCGTCACGATGCCAATCACCACTCTTGACTGCCTTGATCACCTGTTGGGTTTGACCGCCGAGGCGCGGTCCGAGCGCAGCCGGCACGACCTGCAACACGCTCGTCGCCACCGCTGCAACATCGGTGGTGAGTACAACGCTTTTGACATTGACTTCGTCGGCGATCAGGTCGAGAAAGGCGCCGAGGTTGGCGCTCGTCGGATCAGCCACCGTCAAAGTGGCCAGCGGTTGCCGCACGCGACGCCCATGTGCCTTACGCACGCTCAGCGCGGCCGAGCAGACATCGCGGACGCGATCCATCGCTTCGACCAGCGCGGAATCGGCGGGCAACGCCGAGGCATCGGGCCAATCCTGCAAATGCACGCTTCGTTCGGCGGTGAGTCCACGGTAGATCGCCTCGCTCGTGAGCGGCAGCAGGGGCGCCACGACCTTGCACACGACGCTGAGCACCGTGTGCAAGGTGTCGAGTGCATCTTGATCGCCTGCCCAGAAGCGATCACGGCTGCGGCGGATGTACCAGTTGGTCAGCGCGTCCAGGAATGTGCGCACGTCGCTACATGCCAAGTACAGGTCGTAGGTGTCCATGTCGGCCGTGACCGACTCCACCAACTCGCGAGTTTTCGCGAGCACATAGCGATCGAGGACATTCGACGATGAGGTATTGAAAGAACCCGACTTGCCCTCGGCGTTCGCGTACAGCGTGAGGAAATACCAACTGTTCCAGAGCGGCAAGATCACTTGCCGAATGGTTTCACGCATGCCCGACTCAGACACCGGGGCGTCGCCACCACGCAAGATTGCCGACGACAACAGGGACCAGCGCATAGCATCAGCGCCGTAGGTATCGAACACCTTCCACGGGTCCGGGTAGTTGCGCAGACTCTTCGACATCTTCTGGCCATCGTCGCCGAGCAAGATCCCATGACTCACGCAATTCCTGAACGCCGGCCGATCGAACAACGCCGTTGCCAAGACATGCAACGTGTAGAACCAACCGCGCGTCTGGTTGATGTACTCGACGATGAAGTCGCCCGGATAGTGCGACTCAAACCAGTCTCGGTTCTCGAATGGATAATGAACTTGAGCGAACGGCATCGAGCCGCTCTCGAACCAGCAATCGAGCACCTCGGGAACACGGCGCATCATCGAGTTGCCGGTTGGATCATCGGGATTGGGTCTGACCAGGTCGTCCACCGCAGGTCGGTGCAAATCGGTCACCTCGACGCCGAAATCTCGCTGAAGTTCAGCCAGGCTGCCGTACACATCGAGCCTGGGATACTCGGGATCATCGCTCTTCCATACCGGAATCGGTGAGCCCCAGAAGCGGTTACGGCTAATGCTCCAATCTCGGGCGTTGGCCAGCCATTTACCGAATGAACCATCCTTGATGTGGCCGGGCACCCAATGGATCTGTTGGTTCAACTCGACCATGCGATCCTTGAATTTGGTGACTTCCACAAACCACGACGAGATAGCGCGGTACACCAAGGGCTGCGCGCATCGCCAGCAATGGGGGTAGCTGTGGTCGTAGCTCTCGTGACGCACGACGACGCCACGCGCCTTCAACTCGCGGATCACGAGCGGATTCGCATCGAACACGTGCTCACCGACCCACGGCGTGATTTCGGCGGTATAACGGCCGTGTTCGTCCATTGGGCACAGCGTCGGTATGCCGATCGCGTTGCATGCAACCTGGTCGTCCTCGCCGAAGCCAGGTGCCATGTGCACCACGCCCGTGCCGTCGTCTGTGCTGACGAAGTCGGCGGAGAGCACCTGAAATGCGTTTGGTGTGTCGGCGAGGAAATCGAACAGAGGTGTGTACGTCCGCCCGACGAGGTTCGAGCCGATGATGGCGTCCACCTGCGTGGCATCACCGAGTTCGCGTGCGTATGCCTCGAGGCGCGACGCCGCAAGGATGTAGCGATGACCATCGGCGTGCTGCATTACCGCGTATTCGATGTCAGGACCGACAGCGAGCGCGAGGTTGGCCGGAAGTGTCCACGGGGTGGTCGTCCAGGCCAGAAGGCGCTCCCCTGAGTCCATCTCGAACGCGACGGTGAGCGCAGGATCCTGGCGGTCGCGGTACACGTCGTCCATGCGAGTCTCGGTATTGCTCAGCGGCGTCTCGCATCGCCAGCAATAGGCAAGCACACGAAATCCCTCGTACACGAGTCCTTTGTCGTAGAGCGTGCGGAATGCCCACATCACACTCTCCATATAGGGCAGATCAAGCGTCTTGTAGTCGTTGGCGAAGTCGACCCAACGCGCCTGACGGCCGACGTAGCGTTCCCACTCGCTGGTGTAACGCAGCACACTGGTCCGACATGCGTCGTTGAACTTGTCGATGCCGAACGCAGCGATCTCGGGATGGCCGCTGATTCCAAGTTCCCTTTCGGCCTCGACCTCGGCAGGAAGGCCGTGGCAGTCCCATCCGAATCGGCGCTCGACCCGCCGTCCTCGCATCGTCTGATAGCGCGGTACGGCATCTTTGACAAAACCCGTAAGGAGATGTCCGTAGTGCGGAAGCCCGTTCGCGAATGGCGGGCCATCGTAGAAGATGTACTCGTTATCCGTGAGACCCGGAGCACTGCCGGCGGGCCGTTGCTCGATGCTCGCCTCGAAGGTGCGATCTGCATCCCAGAATGCCTGCACCCCCTGCTCGAGCAAGGGCAGGTTCGGTTGCGATTCGACGTTCGGGTATGTCACGGCTTCTCCTGTTGACGACGATATTCGTGTCTTTCAGGGACGAGCCGGAGCCCGCGGTACCACCCTGCTTACTGGTGGCCTCGGCCACGAGTCGCTCTCCTGCGCCTGCAATCACGGGCTGGTCCCGTCCGGTTCTAATGACACAACGATCGTTGTGCGTTCTTCCGAAGGCTCAGAGGTGATGGCCTCGTCAACGCCGGTTCCGCAAGGCTACCAAGCCGAGCACAGCAGTGTCGATGAATTACGTCGGGTCTGAGTTCAGCCG
>JAYTWP010000158.1:0-11512 GCA_043743395.1 Actinomycetota bacterium
ATGCTCGCGTGCGCACGAATTGGTGCCGCACACAGCGTGGTGTTCGGGGGTTTCAGCGCGAACTCGCTCACCGACCGCATCAATGATGCCGAGGCGAAGGTGCTCATCACGGCCGACGGCGGATGGCGGCGCGGCGAGGTCTTCGCGCTCAAGCAGACGGCTGATGAGGCCCTCATGCACACGCCCACGATCACTGACGTCGTTGTCGTCCGACGTGGCGGGAACGCGATTGCCATGCACGAGGGCCGCGACCACTGGTATCACGACCTCATGGCAACCGCTGACCCAGTATGTCCGGCCGAGCCGATGGACTCCGAGCAGTTGCTCTTTCTGTTGTACACCAGCGGTACGACGGGTCGACCCAAGGGCATCATGCACACCACCGGTGGCTACCTCACGCAGGTCGCGTTCACCCACAAATATGTCTTCGATCTGCATCCCGAGACCGACGTGTTCTGGTGCACCGCTGATGTTGGCTGGATCACTGGTCATAGCTACATCGTCTACGGGCCGCTTGCGAATGGGGCGACGCAGGTCATGTATGAAGGCGTGCCGAACTTCCCGGGTAACGACCGGATGTGGGAGATCATCGAAAAGTACGGCGTCACGATCTTTTACACCGCACCCACCGCGATCCGTACGTTCATGAAGTGGGGCGACCAGGAGCCAGCCAAGCACGATCTCTCCTCCCTGAGGTTGTTGGGTTCGGTTGGCGAGCCGATCAACCCGGAAGCGTGGATGTGGTATCAAGAACACATCGGCGGCGGTAGGTGCCCCGTCGTCGATACCTGGTGGCAGACCGAAACCGGTGCCATTATGATCAGCCCGCTCCCTGGTGCGACGACAACCAAGCCGGGCTCGGCGACGTTTGCATTGCCAGGCATCGGTACCGAGTTAGTCGACGAGCACGGAGAGCACGTCGAGCGCGGTGGTGGGTATCTCACGCTCACCCGACCGTGGCCGGCGATGCTGCGCGGTATTTGGGGAGACCCCGATCGCTACCGCGAAACCTATTGGAGTCGTTTCAGCGGCCGCTATTTTGCCGGTGACGGGGCCAAACTCGACGACGAGGGTTACCTCTGGCTGCTCGGGCGAGTCGACGACGTCATGAACGTGAGTGGTCATCGCATCTCGACCACCGAGGTCGAATCCGCTTTGGTTTCGCATCCCTCCGTTGCCGAGGCTGCCGTTGTGGGTGCGAAGGATGCCACAACGGGTCAGGCGATCATCGCGTACGTCACGCTGCGCGGAGGCTTCGACGGTGACGAGCAGGCGCTGCGCTCTCACGTCAGCGCCGAGATCGGCAGCATCGCCAAGCCAAAAGCGATCTACTTCACGACCGATCTCCCAAAGACCCGCAGCGGCAAGATCATGCGTCGACTGCTTCGCGATGTCGCCGAGGGTCGCAACCTCGGAGACACGACCACGCTCGCTGATTCGAGTGTCGTCAGTGAACTGCAGCGTCGGGCCGCGGAGGTGCCGCCCGAGGATTGAGCCGGGCGCGCGCCGCTGCCCGGCGGCTGTAAATTGACAGGGATTGAGAATTCCTTAACCCGAGAGCCGACGCTGCCGATATAAACGCGTGTCTTCTGATCATCGCGATGAGAGCGAGCTAAACGCGCTGCGTACCGACGCACGCGCCGACTCACCTGAACCGTTCGATGCGACAAGCGCGCTTCGCGACCGACTTCGCTTACGGCTCACTGTCCATAACGTGGTGCCGGGTCCGCGGAGTTTGCCCCCGGACCCGGTTCACAACGAGCCGGGCGAGCGGGTTTGGAACTCGGTACTCGAATCACTGTCGACGAGTCTGCACTCGACGAGTCCGTCCCCGCTGCCGAGCCCAGTGATGTCGACGCCGTCAGTGGGTTTCGCTCAGCCTGGCGATGCACAGTCTGTCCTACGCGCACCGGCGCCCCATCCGCAGACATCAGGTTTCTCGCCCCTGCCGCTCAACACGAGCCAGAGCTATGGCGGCTTACCCACGTTGCAACAAGCGTCCGTTCACTCGGTCGGTGGCCAGATCTACGTGCCGGCTGGACTCGCCGACTATCAGCCCGGCGATGGCAACGTGGGCCTACTGACGCAAGCTCGGCCGACTATCGAACCGTCCCTGTACGTGTCCGGTGCAACGTCGGTCGTTACGCCAAATCTCGGCGGCGGCGCCGCAGCGCCGAGTCTCGGCCTGCCGGTACGCCCGGTAGCACCCCAGCGGGTGGTGCAATCGCGCATCGCCGCGGCACCCCTCCAGGCCCAGCAACCTCGAAAGAAGAAGCGTCATCCCTTCCGGGCCTTCTTTTCGTTTCTGGTGGTGGCGTCTCTCCTCGCCGGGGCAGGATTCACAGGTTGGTATTTCCTGATCAAGCGAAAGGTGACCTGGAGTGAAGATGTCACTCCTCTCGCTGCCTTTGTCGAACAGGAATCTCATGCCAAGTTCGTCGAGAACGTGCCGGTGACGATGTTGTCGGTCCCTGAATACGAGGTGAAGCTTGGGATCGATGTGTTGGCCCGTTCATACAGCGATCCGGACGGCTCGTTCGAGACTCTCAGCGCAGTTGGCCTCGTCAGTGGAGTTCCTTCACCGAGCGAGATAGGTCACATTGCGGCGGTGACGATGACCGCTTTTTACAGTCCGAAGGACCGAATCATCTACCGCATGGCGGGTGGTACGCCGGCGTTCGAGATAGGGATGCTGCGCGCCTTGAGCATTGCCCTGGCTGATCAGAAAACTGACTGGTCGAAGGGCATTGAGGCACTCACCGATGCGCAGCGTGTCGGCATTCGTGCGTCTGTCGATGGCGTAGCAGCTGAGGTTGTGCGCGCGAAGTTCAAGCAGGACGCTCAACTCGAAGCATTGGTGGCATACGAGGTGCAAGCTCGAAGTAACTCCGTCGGCTCCACCGCTGATAATCGTCCGACCTATCTGAACGCAGTCTTTGGTTCCTATTTCTTTGGTGCCCACTCGTCGCCGTCGTCGGCCGAAGACCGGCTCTTGGCAGGTGTCTACACACCAGGGAGCGATGCGCCACTTTTTGACCCTGCACGAAGCTCAACTGCGCCTGCTGTGGTGCCGCCCTCGCCGAGCCTGGGGTCTACGCCGAGGACGATGGGCATGCAGTTTTGGTACCTGGTGTTGCTTCGCGCACTTGGAGCCGACGCGGCTCGTGCTGCGGCGCTCACATGGACGGGGGATTCGGTTGTGCTGTCGTCTACTGACGGTCACTCTTGTGTAGCTGCAAACGTCGCAACACCGAGTGCTACAGAGCAGGCCGCGCTCGCTGCGGCCCTCGGACGATGGGCGACAACCCGTCCAACGTCGAGTGCCGTGCAAATCTCGACCACGATCGAAAACGTTGTGAGCCTCTCGTCCTGTGAGCCCGTGGAGCCAACGACCCAGCCGGTCGGGCCCGCTGAAGCGACCGTTCTCTACTCCGCTCCGCTACGGGAAGAGAATGTTGGCGCAGATCTCATCAGGCTCGGCCTTCCCCAGACTCAGGGCGCCTGGTCGTGCGCGATTTCGATGGTTCGACTCGGGGCACTGCCCAACTTTGTCGCAGGCTCGAGCGACCCAGCACAGGCAGAAGCGATGTCGAAAGTGCTCGACTTCTGCAAGTCCGCGTGAGCCAACTCCATTTGTCTGAAATTGTTCAAGCTCTCGAGCCCGATGCCGAAATAGATGCATGAGCAATCTGTCCGAGGCGGCGGCCGACAACGACGACCGAACCGAGAGCATGGCTGACGAAACCAGTACACCTCGAAACGGAACGTCGAACGCATCATCGCCGGCCGACCGCAAGGCACCGTTTGACTTCAGACTGAAGCTCGACCTCGGAGGGGCACGTTCACCAGAGCGGGGACTACCACTCTTCGAACGTCGATCGACCCAGCGTCGGACACCCGAGTTGACGCCGATCGCACCTCCCGAACCGTTGCGACTCGAGCCGATCAATCTTTCGCTCGAGCTCCTTGCTCTTTCTGAGGCCGCTGCCGCGCCGATCATCGCCACGTCGCCCGAGAGTCCATCGATCGTGTCTGTGAAATCGGTCGATCCAGAACTGCAAGTGCCAACGGCCCAAATCATCGTCGCTGAGGTCCCGTCGACCACGGCCGAGCTGTCGGTCGATACTGAGGACGCGACAGATCCAACGCCCGCGGTCCCGCTGCGGGAGAGCGCGATGCCGGTGCTTCCCAAGCCGCCCTCGCGCCCGGCGCCAGCGCAAGAGGCACCGAGCGAAGAGCGCGTTGCGCTGCCGCAGCCTTCGCGGCCGGCAGCGCAACGACGAGTCGAGGTCAAGACAGTGCCAGCGCACCGCCCGCGCCGTAAGAGGGGCAAGGGTCTGTTGGTCCTCGTCGTCGTGCTTGGCCTCGTCGGTGGCGGTGGCTTTGTGTTCCTCAAGCAGCGCGAAGCAGCGGCGGCCCGCCTGAAGGAATGGCCCGCCTCGTTGAAACCGTTGGCCACGTTCGTCGAGCAGACGCTAGGTCATTCCTACACCAAGACCGTGCCCGTCGCGACGCTTCCACAAGCCGAGTACGAGGCCAAGTTGGGGATCCTCGAATTGGCACGTGTTCCGAAGGATCCCGCAGGCGGCATGAGTGGTTTGCGTTCGCTCGGTCTCGTTTCAAGCGCACCGAGTCCTGCCGAGGTTGGTGAATATGTCGGCATCACTCGCACCGCCTTCTATGACCCCACAACAGCGACGGTCTACCAGGCCGCGGATTCGACCGGACCCTTCCATGACGCAAGCGTCATCGCGGCGCTCAGCGTCGCAATGATCGACCAGGACAAGAAGTGGGGCGCTGCGCTGGCGTCGCTGTCTCCTTCACAGCAGTTGGGGTACTTGTCTCTGATCGAAGGCGCCGGAAGTTTCGCTGTCAGGACCAGGACGGAAAAGGACTCCACCTTTGCCGACGCATACTCGAAGGAACTCGCTGATCGGATTGCTCGTCGTGATGCTCTCCCGACACAAATCAGCCCATGGCTCGTTGGGCTTTTCGACATGCCCAACGCAGAATCCTGGGGGCTCGTGACCCGTTCGATGCATGGCGACTTCGTGAGCGCGCTCAATGTGCCAACCAGCGACGCGGCTGTGCTCGATTCAGCGCGGGGGCTCGACACGCCAGCGGGAGCTGTCACGACTGATCCGTCCACCATGGGCATGTACCTGTGGTACGGCTTGTTGTATCCCGCGCTCGGGAACGAGTTCGCCTTTCGTATGGCGTCGGCGTGGACGGGTGACTCGGTGACCTATTCCACCGTTGAAGGCCGAACCTGCATTCGCGCATCCGCGACCAGCAGAGACGCGGCCAGCCTCACCGAATTGGTCAACGGGCTCAACCTCTGGGCCAAGAAGCGCCCGGTCGACACCGCAACAACGGTCGAGGCGGTGGGAACAGTTGCTGTCGTATCTGCATGTGAACCAGCGGGTCCAAGCCCCGTTGATACGGCGAGCCATGTCAAGGCAGATTTTCAAGGTCGCTTTGTCAAAGAACAAGTGTTGCTGCAGCAGTTGAACAGACTGGCAATGCCTCTTACCGCGCCCGCCATCGCGTGTGCCGTGAACTCTTACCGCACCGATGGTCTGGCGGCATTTGACGCAGAGTACGCGGCGGTCACCAACGACACGCAGGGCACCATCAGCGCAAGCTTGCGCCAGGCATTGCAAGATCTGGCAACCTTCTGTAGGGCGGCTCGCTGAGCGATCGCAAGCCCTGGTTCAATCGCGGAAGTTGTTGAACTGGAGCGGGATGTCCAGGTCCGTTGCCTTGAGGAGCGCCATGACGCCTTGGAGGTCATCGCGCTTTTTGCCGGTGACTCGAACGGTCTCGCCTTGTGTCTGGCTGCTCACGCCTTTGGGACCCTTCTCTTTGATCGTGCGGTTGATCTCGCGAGCCTTGTCAGCAGATATCCCTACCTTGATCGTCACGATCTGACGCACAGTGTTCTGCGTGGCTTCCTCGACCTTGCCGTAATCGAGGCCCTTCAACGAAACCCCGCGCTTGACGAGCTTCTCCTCGACGAGCACGCGTAGCGCATTGAGACGATCCTCGCTGACGGTACGCAGCGTGAGAACGAGGTCGTTGTGCTCAATCGATGAATTGGTGTTCTTGAAATCGAATCGGTTTGCGACTTCGCGTTGCGCCTGGTCGATGGCGTTGCGAACCTCTTGGTGATCGACCTCGGAGACAATGTCAAAACTCGGCATGTGCATAGGGTAGCGATTGCGATTCGCAGGTGCGTGCCGCCGGTGCGGGCGCTACGCTTCGCCCGCAAATACAACACAGTGGGGTCGGTACCCAAGCGGCCAAAGGGAGCAGACTGTAAATCTGCCGGCACAGCCTTCGTAGGTTCGAATCCTTCCCGGCCCACTCTTTCCCGGCACCAATGTGATGTCGCGAGAGATCGACAAGGCCCGAGCCCTCATCTGGGTTCGGGTTTCTTGTTTTGTCACGTCAGTTTGTAGTCGCCGGGATCGATCTCGCGGGTCCACTCCCAGTACAAGGGGATCGGCCACGGCGACAGTGTCCAGACTCGACCGTCGGCATTCTTGAAGTGGCTGTGCTCCACCGCCGGGTGGGCCCACACCATCTGGCTGATTTCACTCTGATAGTGCTCTGTGTACTGGTCGTGCACGTCGGCGCGGACTTCGATGGCTTGCGCGCCGCGTTCCAGAACTTCGTGGATGGCGCTCATCACGTAGCTCACCTGGCATTCGGATTGGAAGATCAGGCTTGCGCCGTGGGCCAGGTTTGTCCCCGGTCCGTACAGGCAGAACAGATTCGGGAAGCTTGGCACAGTGATGCCCAGGTATGCCTGCGGTTCGCCGCCCCATTGTTCGTGTAATGAGACACCGCCGCGTCCCTCGAACTCGATGGGCGCGAGGAACTCGTTGTGTCGAAACCCTGTGGCGTAGCAAATCACGTCTGCCTCGTGGAGCTGTCCGTCCTCGGTGAGGATGCCCTCGGCTACGATCCGCTCGATGCCGGCGCGAACAAGCTGCACGTTAGGTTTTTTCAGACATGTCAGCCACGAACCGTTGTCCTGCAGCATTCGCTTCGCCGAGGGCGGATACTGCGGGATGCACACGTCGACCAGGTCGGGCCGGTCCTCGAGTTGTGAGGCGATCCAGGCGCCGAAGACCTCGCGTGTTTGTGCGTTGCCAGCGTTGATCGAGCGACCTCCGTCGTCCCATTCGGGGTCGATGCGATTGCGGTCCATGCTTAATCCAGATGCCGGATAAAACATCAAGAAGCGGAACCACCGCCCATAGAACGGAAGGTGACGCATCGCCCACGCGTCACCCTCGGGAACCTGGCGGTGGTAGTTGGCGTTGGGGAACATCCACTGCGCCGTGCGCTGGAACACGGTGAGCTGCGCTACGTCATCTGCGATGGTTGGCGCGATCTGAAAACCGCTCGCGCCGGCGCCAACCAGCGCGAAGCGCGTCGCAGTGATGTCCAGGTCAGCCGGCCAGCGGGCCGAGTGGAATGACGTACCAGCGAAGTCGTCCATGCCCGCGATGTCGGGAAGCTTTGGCAGGTTGAGTGCACCGACCGCGCTGATCACGAAGCGAGCGTCGATCGTTTCGATGCCGCCGTCGGAAGTGCGCAGCGTGAGCGTCCACCGTTTCGATTGCTCGTTCCAGATCGCGCTGGTTACCTCCGTGCGGTACCTGATTCGCGGCGCGAGGGCATACTTGTCGACCACGTGTTCGAAATACTCTCGTAGCTCGGGTTGGCGGCAGTAGTACTCGCGCCAGTGGTGCGCTGGCTCGAACGAGTAGCAGTAGAAGTGGCTCCCGATGTCGACGCGGGCTCCCGGATAACGGTTGTCCCACCACGTACCGCCAGGACCAGCGCCCTTTTCGACGATTGTGAAGGGGATGCCCGCCTGCGACAGACGGATGCCCGCAAGGATCCCTGACTCGCCGCAGCCGATCACCACCGTGTGCGCGGCATTGCGTTGTTCAGCGGGTATTTCCTCGCGCCACTCGATTGCGCCGCTGTCAGCGCCGTCGAGATGGAGGTCGTCGAGGAACAACTCCACCACGCCATCATCGACCTCACTCGCGGCGATGAACGACATCATCTCGTGGGCCAGTGCTGCATCTGGAACAAACGGCACTCGACCAGAATCTCGGTAGGCGGCTATCGCCGGAACCGCCCGTCGGCGGACCTCGGCCTTCGCCTCCTCAGACATGTAGCCCTGGTACTCGTTGATCATCGCAGCCTGCGGTCGAAGCTCACTACGCACCCACGACGGATCGCCTGTCATGTGCACAAGCGAGCCCAGCAACGCCGGAATGCTCACGTCGTCGAGTGCTGCGGCAATCGATTCGTCATCGTTGTCGAAAGGCTCCCCGGCGTGTGGATTACGAGTGTTCCCTCTCACGGCACTGAACCGTACAGACGCGCCGCGGTAGCGCAAGAGTCGATGGGCTGTGAGTCAGGAGGATCAACGGCGTCAATGCCGTTCTGGATGCGTAGAGTCGGAGAACGCTGCGGGTTTCTGTACGTTGTTGTGCGCTGTGTAGCTCTGGTAGCAACACAGCGCACAACATGTCCAGCTGGTGTCACGGGAGCCGATGCGTCCAGCCGATCCGCGGTCGTTCGCCCTTTCGACTCCTAGCCTGAGTTCTCGTGATACTGATCGACGCCCAAGGCTTACGCGCTTCGCGACCGAACCGGCCGTTGTTCGATGATGTCTCACTCACCCTGAGCGACGGTGACCGGATCGGTGTCGTTGGTCTGAACGGCTGTGGCAAGAGCACCCTGCTGCGCATCATGAGCGGAGACCTTGAGCCCGAAGCAGGGGTAGTGCGTCGAGGGCGGGGGGCGAGGATCGGTGTGCTCGCTCAGCGTCCAGAACTTGCGCCTGGCACGGTGCGTGAGGCAGTTGGCCATGGATGGCGGGGCGAGGCGATGCTCGACCGCCTGGGTATGTCCGGGTTGCTCGACTCGCGCACCGATGAACTTTCCGGCGGGCAACAAAAGCGAGTCGCGCTCGCTGCGCTGCTGGTGCTGGAGTGGGAGGGGCTCGTCCTCGATGAACCGACCAACCATCTTGATCTCGATGCGATTGCCTATCTCGAGGAATGGCTTGCCAGCTATAGCGGCGGCCTGCTCTTGGTTACTCACGACCGTCACGTGCTCGACCGGGTCACTACCAAGGTCCTTGAGATCGATCGTGGACGCGCTTACTTGCACGTCCCAACTGGGTGGCATGCAGGCTCCGGCTACGCCGCCTATCTGGCCGACCGCATCGAACGTGAGGAGCAGGCCGCCACGGCCGAACAGACCCGCAAGAACCTTGCACGACACGAGCTGGCCTGGCTTCGCCGAGGCGCGCCAGCGCGTTCGACGAAGCCAAAAGCCCGAGTCGAGTCAGCCAAGGCGCTCATCGAACGCCGCCCCGATGCCGCTGCCCGCTCGGGCGAGTTGGGTCTGTCGTTGGGCAGTCAGCGACTTGGTTCAAAGGGTGTCGAACTCCACGGCGTCGGTTTCTCATGGCCGCCGATTCCACCTTCGTGCTCTGCCGCGGGGGCTTTGGTGCTCAAGGCGTTTGATCACATGCTCGAACCAGGTGACCGGCTCGGCATTGTTGGACCGAATGGTGCTGGCAAGAGCACGCTGCTCGATCTGATCGCCCAACGTCTCGTGCCCACCACCGGACGAGTCGAACTGGGCCGCACCGTCAAGGTCGGTTACTACGACCAACTCGGTCGCGACCTCGATCTCACCAAGCGAGTTCGCGAAGCAGTTGCCGGCGACAAGGGCGCCCCGTCGCTCGAAGACCTCAGTCTTATGCGTCAGTTCTGGTTCGATGGAGATGCACAGTTCGCGCCTATCTCCACCCTGTCGGGCGGCGAGCGGCGCCGGTTGCAGTTGTTGCTCACTCTCATCGAGCAGCCCAACGTGTTGCTGCTCGACGAGCCGACCAACGATCTCGATCTCGATACGCTGCGCGCGCTCGAGGAGTTCCTCGACGACTGGCCTGGCATCGTGGTGGTCGTCAGCCACGACCGCGTGTTTCTTGATCGCACTGTGTCTGAGGTCCTCGCGCTCGACGGTTCCGGCGGCGCACACGTCGTTCGCGGCGGAGTTGCCGGTTGGCTGGCGCTGCGGGCTCAACAGACAGCACGCGCGGAGACGTTGACTGTTCGTGGCAAGGTGGCAACCATCCCCGACCACGCCGGTCAACGTAGCGCGGCCGCCTTGGCACCGAAGTCGTCCGCCGTCAAGAGCCCGAGCACCCTCCGCCGCCTCCTCACACAAGCCGAGCGTGCACTTGCGCAGAGCACGCTCGCACGTCAGCGGCTGACTGGTGAACTCAATGCCGCAGGCCAGGATCACGTACTGCTGGCAAAGTTGAGCGCCGAATTGGCCGAGGCTCAGGTCAAAGTCGACGCTGCCGAGGAAGCATGGTTGGTGCTGGCAGCCGAAGCCGAACTCCAAGGGCTCGTCGTCGAGTAGACCACTCTCGCTCAGTCAGCCGCTGCTCAGTCCGACAGCACCAACTGCATCAGCGCCACGTCGAGCCAGCGGTTGAATTTGCGGCCGACCTCACGCTCGATCCCAACCAGCTGAAAGCCACACGAACTATGCAGCGCGCGGCTCGCTGCGCTTGTTGCGGCGATACGAGCAAAGATCGCGTGGAACCCGGACACGCGGGCAACGTTGATCAGTTCATTGAGGACAAGTTTGCCGATGCCTTGACCCTGGTGATCACGATGTACGTATACGGAATCCTCCACACTCGTGCGGTACGCCGGCCGCTCCTTGTAGGGCGAGAGTGAGCCGAACCCGACCACGGTGTTGCCGTCAGCGGCCACAATGGCCGAGAACGCACCGGAACGTGCGGCGAGCCACTGTTGTTGCTCGACGAGTGAGCGCGCCACGAGATCAAAGGTGGCGGTGGTGTGCTCGACTTCGTGGTTATAGATGGCGCGAATTGCTTCGGCTTCAGATTCGGTGGCCGTCGCAAGCCGGATGGAGATGTCGCCCACAGAAACGGCAACTTATCGTCCGGCTCTATCATCGCGCCACTGAGGTAGCACTCTCGCGTAGGGGGCGACGACATGATCCACCACCGACGGGTTGAAATCGAGCAGAATCGCGTGGTCGTCAGTCCGTCGAGGCGCTATGATCGCTCTCCGGTCTCGCTGTAGGTGCGCGCCCGCCCTCTTAGCTCAGTAGGTAGAGCAACGCCATGGTAAGGCGTAGGTCGTCGGTTCGACTCCGACAGAGGGCTCGACCAGCCCGTCCCAACAGTTGGGCCGAGCAAAGCCCTGGCGGCGTAGCTCAGTTGGTCAGAGCATCCGGCTCATAATCGGAAGGTCACCGGTTCGAGACCGGTCGCCGCTACTACAAGCGAATACGACAATTACCCACAGCTACAAAACAGGAGACAGGCTCCCATGAGCAAGGCAAAGTTTGAGCGTACGAAGCCGCATGTGAATATTGGTACGATGGGTCATATTGATCATGGTAAGACCACGTTGACTGCTGCGATTTC
>JAYTWP010000159.1:0-10075 GCA_043743395.1 Actinomycetota bacterium
TGCGCGACCAGACAGATGCGAGTGTCCGGCTTGTCGATCCGCCAGACCGGTAGTTCGCCTGGTACAAGCTCGATGCCGCGTTCGGCAAGGAAGAGTCCGCATCCTTCGCGGATGCGCGCAATGAAATCGCGGTTGGCCTCTCCCCCGATCTCGGACATCCCGTGCCAGCGTTCGTGCGATGGCTTGCGGCGTTCTTCGGCGAAGGCGGCATCGGCCTTCTCGCGCGGCGTTCCTTGCCAGACCGGACTGCGGATCTCACGCAGCCACGCGTGCACTTCTTCCTTGCGACCGGTCTCGGCATACAACGGCGCAGCAGTTTGGCGCGCTCGCTCGAGGGGCGAGACAAGGATCTCGTCGAACTGTTCAGGAGCGAGCGCTTTTGCCATCCGCTCGGCTTGCCGGTGGCCGCGCTCGGTCAGAGGTGGGTAATCGATGTTCATGCCATCGACCACCCACTCGGGTTCACCGTGTCGAACCAGCACTAGTTCCATGTTCCACCTTGCTCCATTACATGATGGTACGCGGCGATAGCGTTTCTGGCTGTGGATCCAACAACTCCGGCGCAGCCCGTATCTGGGCCGGCGGATCACACTCCGCCTCCACCGATCTATGCGCCTCAGTGGTATCCAGATCCCTTGGGTCGATTCGAGTTCCGCTACCACAACGGGCAGGCATGGACCGGCGACGTGGCAGTGGACGGACATCGGTTCCTCGATCCACTTTTCCCGAGCGCAACGTCACGAGTTCGCGGCCGTGGCCTCAGTGA
Source organism: Actinomycetota bacterium (assembly GCA_043743395.1). Taxonomy (GTDB): domain Bacteria; phylum Actinomycetota; class Acidimicrobiia; order Acidimicrobiales; family Ilumatobacteraceae; genus WLMZ01. The sequence continues at coordinate 767 of JAYTWP010000159.1, forward strand.
TGTCGGCCTCCAGAGCTTTACGCCAACTCGCCCGAACGGAAAAGCGATTGCGGCCTTCGTTCTCGCAATCAGCTCCGTGGTGGTCGGCTGGGTTCCATTCCTCTGCGCATTCGCAGCGGTCGCTGCCGTTCTCGCTCTTGTCTTCGGTTTCAGTTCGCTCGCTCGGACTCGCCGTGAGGGCGATCTCAAGGGTCGCGGGTTTGCGCTGACTGCGGTCTTGCTGGCCCCGCTCGGGTTCGCGGTGGCCGGCTTCGGCATCTGGCTGACCGTGGTCGTCGTGCGCGAATTCGACCGCTATTCCAATGCCGGCGAATACACCGTCGTAACGACTCAATGTGGTGTGGACGCGGGCGTGGCGCATTTCGATGGCACCATCTCCAACAACTCCACCAAGGTCAGGTCGTACCACGTCGTCGTCGAGTTCCTCCGGCCTGGCACCCAGAACGCGCTCTACACATCGAGCACCAACGTGACCGACATCGGACCTGGCGCCTCAGGCGATATTTCGGTCACCGAGCCCGTCAGCCAAGAACGGGTCGACTGCAAAGTGAGCTCGGTCACCGGACCTCTGCCGTTCGCCGAAAACTGAACCTCTACCCCGTTGTTGTCGTTGTGATTTCTGCGATGGTTGTGTCCACGCCCCTAATGGTCGTTGTCGGTGCGGCGGCGCACTCTGTTGTGCCGTAGGTGCCGAGCCGCGCCAACGACGCGTTGACCTGTTCGTTGTTCAACGCCTGGAACTCGTTGGCCACTGCTGCGTTGCCCTCGATCGACTTGAAGTCGTAGTTGTACTTTGACAACAACCCGTCGAACTTGTCGATGAATTTGGCCGCCGTGTCGACGTCGGCCTTGACATCGGCGGGGGCGCGCTTGCGCAGGGTGTCGAGCTGTCCAATGATCTTTTGCATGGCAGCCTTCGCCTGCACGGGAGTGCCGCTCGTGACGTCGTTGCCGAGCGCGTCGTTTGCTGTCTTGAAGGCGATGACGAGTTTGCAGAAATCTGCCTTCGACGTTGCTCCGGTGCTTACCTTGATGCCGCTGCTCGAGCAAGCACCGAGTCCGATCACGATTGCCGTAACAAGCGTTACGACGGAGCTGGTTCGCCTGATCCGCATGGTCTCACCCTAACGACTGCGCCCCGCCGAAGTTGGCCGACGACGACGACACCCACGCCGCGAACAGTTGCGAATAGTGCCCGCCAGCGGCGACGAGCGCATCGTGTGGGCCGTCTTCGATGAGCCGACCACCCTCGAGCACAAGCACCCGATCTGCGCGCATCGCAGTGGACAACCGATGCGCGATCGCGATAGTTGTGCGGCCCAAGGCGAGCCGCTCGAGAGCGCGCGCCATGCGGACTTCGGTGAGCGCATCGACTGACGACGTCGCCTCGTCGAGAATGAGAACATCCGGATCCGCGACGGATGCTCGAAGCAACGCGACGAGCTGACGCTCGCCGGCAGACAGCTGCGTGCCCCGCTCACCAACGGGTGTGAGGAGACCATCGGGCATCGTCTCGAGCCAGTCGCCGAGGTCGAGGCGGCCAACGGCGAGTTCGAGGTCCTGAATCGAAGCGCCAGGCCGCGCAAATTGCAGGTTCGCGGCGATTGTGTCGTCGAAGAGGAATGGCTCTTGGGGCACGACGACGAGGCGTTGGCGCAAGTCATCGTTGGGAACACGCGTGAGTGGAACACCGCCCAGGCGAACTTCACCCGCAGTTGGATCGGCGAGTCGAGCGAGCAGTCGACCGAGTGTGGTCTTGCCTGAACCGGTCGAACCCACGAGTGCGACTTGTTGGCCGGCCGGGATGCGGACGTTGACATTCGTGAGGACGGGCTGATCGTCTTGCACCTCGCCACGTGTGCGATAGCCGAAGGTGACGTCGCAGACATCGATCGACAACGGTCCCTCGGGAAGGGGTATGGGATTCGTTGGTGCTGGCGGACCGACGGGCATATCGAGCACGGCGAGTAAGCGGCGCATGCCGGCGACTGCGGTCTGGGTCTGATCGAGGACTTCGGTGAACTCGGCGATCGGTTCGAGGAACCGGTAGGTGAGGAAGACAAACCCCACCAGCGCACCCGCGCTGAGCCCGCCACCGGGGCCACGAGCCACACCCACACCGATGACTGCAGCCACAGTGAGCGAACTGAACACCTCACCCGACGGGAAGAGGAACGCACCAATCATTCCGGCGCGCACGAAAGAATCGGCGCGCTGTTTGGCAACGCGCTTGGTGCGTGCGGACATGACCTCACCCGCACCATAGGCACGCAAGGTTTCTGCCCCCGTCACGAGTTCGGTAACGCTCCCCAGAAACTCCGCATTGCGCCCGCGCGCCTTGTCGTAGGCCAAGACGAGGTGGCGTTGCACAGCACGAAGCACGAGTGCGAGCGGCGCCGCCACCGCCAAGGCAATCAGCGCGAGGAGCCAGTCGTACGACAACATCACGGCTGCAACCAACACCATCAGCGCACCATCGAGCAGCCACGCAAGACCGCCCCACGCGAAGAAGTCTGCGAGTGTTTCGACATCGGAGGTGACCCGCGCGACGAGCGCGCCGCGGCGTTCGTCGTTGTGGTCGGCGATGCTCAGGCGATGGATGTGGCCGATCACCCGGACCCTCAGTTCGTACAGGGCACCCTCACTGCGCAGGCCGAGCCGGCGGACCGCGGTTCGCTGAGAAATCGCAGTGACGATGATGGCCGTCGAGGCAATCACGGCCAGCACGATGATCCGGTTCATCTTGACCCCAGCGCTCGTGAATCCGTGGTCGATGGCCTGTTGCACCACGATGGGGATCACGACGCGACCAGACGCGCCGATGACGGCGAACATGAGCGTCAGACCAAAGCCCTGACGCAGGATAGGGGCAGCCTGTACGCCACGCCCGAGCGTTCGTGCAGCGCCGAGGCGCCCGCCGAAGTCTTCGTCCATCACGCCCCCGTTCCCGACGACTGTTCGAGCGATGACATTGCGGCGCGATCGACTTCGAAGGCTTCCATGAGCGATCGATATGTCGGGTTTGACACCATCAGTTCGGTATGGGTACCCACTGCGGCGATGGCGCAATCGTGCAGGAACACAACGCGATCTGCCAGTGCGATCGTGCTCGGGCGCGAGGCGACCATCAAGACAGTTGACTCACCAAGCACGGCGCGAAGGTTGGCCACAACTCGCGCCTCAGTGGCCGGATCGAGCGCAGAGGTCGTGTCGTCGAGCAGGAGCAGCGAAGGGTTACGCACCAACGCCCGAGCAAGTGCCACGCGTTGTCGCTGTCCACCGCTGAGGCTGACGCCGCGCTCACCAACTTCGGTGTCGAGTCCCTTGGGTAGCTCTTCGACAAAGTCACTGCCCTCGGCGCTGCGGAGTGCCTCGAAGATCTGCGCATCGTCGTACTTCGAGCCAAACGAGATGTTCTCGCGCAACGAATCGCCGAGCAGGAAGGCTTCTTGCAACACGATGCCGCGTGAGCCCGCGGATACGGCGACCGACCCGGACGTGGCGCCCAAGAGCCCGGCAGCGAGTCGAAGCATGGTGGTCTTGCCGCTACCCGTCGTTCCGACAATCGCGACAGTCGTGCCACGAGCGACATCGAGACTGATGTCGGTGAGTACCGGTCGGTCGACTTCGAACGCATAGGACACATGGCTGAACGACACCCCGAGTTCCGGCGGCGTGACGCTGAGTGTGAGTGCAGGATCAGGTTCGATCGCTTCGTCGAGGACGCTGCGCACGCGTCCCCACCCGGCAAGCGAATGTGGCAGCGCCGACAGCGCAAAGCCGATCAGTCGCAGCGGGAAAACCAGCAACGTGAACATGTAGATCATGCTGGCGAGCGCACCAATGCTGAGATCACCCGACCGGATGCGCAGCGCGCCCAGCACGATCAAGCCGACGTTGGCCAGTGCCGGAACAGCATCGAGTACCGACTCGAACGAGGCGCGCAAGAGGACCGCCGACGTCCGCGCGGCGCGAAGGTCGGCAGCAATCGTTGCCAACCGCGATGTTTCGCGAACCTCCGCCCCGAAGGCCTTCACGACATGGACACCTTCAAAGCTCTCATGCACCGCGGCTGATAACTCGCCGAGATGGTCCTGTGCGGAGGTGAAGTACCGATCGACACGGTGCTGATACGAAAGGTTGAGTGCGATCAGCACCGGAAACACCGCGACTGCAAACAGCCCGAGGGGGAGGTCGATATAGATCAGCCAAGCGGCACTGACCACAATCAACAGCACCACACTGCTTGCATACGGCAACGGCGACAACACATCGACCGAGGCATCGACGTCGACACCCGCCCGTGCGGCTAGATCGCCTGAGGCACGTTGTTGATGCCACGAGACGGGCTGTGCGATCAGGCGATCGATGACGTCTCCGCTCAGACTCTCGGCGACTCGCCAGTGCGCGATGCCAGCGAATGTGCGTCGCACCACCACCCCAACCGCACGAACGACCCCCGTAATCACAACAAGCCCGAGGCCCGCCATGACCGTTGACACCGCCACATGGCCTGTACGGAACCGGGGATCGATCACGTGGTCGATGATCCAACGTAAAACCACCGACGATGCAACCGTGCACAAAGCGAACACTGCTGCTCCCGATACGGCGATGAGAAAGGGCCGCGGCCGAATCCGCACGAGATCGCGAACGAGACGCGCAGCGGTCCGCCATCGGTCAGCGCGAGAACGCGGCGAAAGAGAAGCGGGCGCAGTCATGACCCCTTTTCTAGCCGCTGGCGAGACGTGAGGGAGCACGAAATAGCAAGGTGCCGAGCCAGGCCGTAGCTTTGGGAGGGTGAATCACACAGCTGTCGCGCTCTTGGTACTGCGAGTGTTCTTCGGACTCTCGTTGGCGTACCACGGATACAACAAGTTCTTCGGACCAGGTGGTCTTGCAGGCACCGCACGCTGGTTCGGCGGCATCGGAATGAAGTGGCCGACGTGGCAGGCCCGCATTGCGGCGACCACAGAGGTCGGCGCGGGCGTGCTCCTGGCCATCGGCCTCGCGACCCCACTCGCCGGAGCCGGCTTTATCGGCATCATGCTGGTCGCCATCGTCACCGAGCATTGGGCGAAGGGCTTCTTTGTCTTCAAGCCCGGCCAAGGTTGGGAATATTGCGCGTCGATTGCAATCGTTGCACTGGCCATCTCCACGATCGGAGCTGGCAAGTACTCCATCGATCACGTCATCCACAAGGACGTGCAGAACTGGGCCGGCGCTATGATCGCAGGCTTCCTCGGCGTGGGTTCAGCCCTTACCCAGCTCGCGGTCAGCTACAGGCCTCCGAAGAAATGACGACCCGGTCCGACCAGGCCACCGAACGAACAAAACTTCGACCCTCTCAGAAGGTTGCCCGCACGGCGGTGATTGTGATGGTTGCGTTCATCATCGGGATGTGGGTGTACGCCTTTGGTGGGTTTGCCGATAGGCAGGCGGCCGCCAAGATCAGCGATCGAACGTGGAGCAAACGCGCAGAGCAGATCTGCGTACGACGCAACGTGCTACTCGCCAAGAACGCTGACGAGATCAGAAAGACAACCGACGGTTCGCCACAGGCGGTTGGCCGAGGCGTCGCGGCAGCCACCAATCTCATCGAGGCAGCCCAGAACGAGGTCATGGCGAACCGGCCCGTGTCTGACTTGGACCAGAAGCTGATCGACCAATTCGATTCGCTCTATCGCACGTACATCTCCGATCGTCGCGCGACAGAGACCAAGCTCGCGCAAGGCATCAAGGCAGAGCTGAATGAAACCATGTTGAGCGGATCGCCGGTATCGGAAACCATCGCTGACTTCACGCGGCCGAACCTGATGAACTCGTGCGCGGTGCCCGCTCAATTCTGAGGCTGTCGCGTACCTACTCAACCGAGTACCAGCCGCGTTCTTCGCTCCACTGCTTCACGACACGCGCCGGGCTACCCACCGCCACGCTGTAATCAGGGATCACTCCAGCCGGTACCACCGAATTGGCGCCGACCACCACGTGCTTGCCGATGATCGCCCCGGGAAGCACCACGACGCCGTAGCCGAGCCATGAACCATCACCGATGGTGACCGAACGCTCGGGCATTGACTGCTGGGAGATCGGACGGGTGACATCTCGATAGTCGTGATTCTGATCGGTGATGTACACGTTGTGACCTGTCCAGACATCGTTGCCGATCACGATCTCGAAATGCCCGACGATTCCGCTGCCCTTGCCGATCAGGCAGCGATCGCCGATTTGAACCACTGGGTCACTGATGCAGGCCTGCCCGGGAACCATCCCTGCCGACAGCGTCACGTGTGGGCCGATCATGGTTCCACTGCCGATGTGGATGAACTGCTCGTTGAAAATGGTGTTGGTCGGAAAGCAAATGACACTGTTCAGACCGAAGGCACCGAAACGTCGGCCGCGGCGACTGTGCGGGCCGATCGCGGCACATTCGATCGCAGTCTCCCATGCCCAATGGACAGCTTCTCCGGTGGCACGTTTCGCGATCCCAGCCAGGCGATTCGAGAGAGTGGGCGACTGCGGCGCACGGTCAAGCACGGCCGCACGCTACCGGCCCGCGCGCCTCGACCGGTTACCCTCGCGGGTTCATGGGGCATATCAAATACGACGTGAACGATGGCATCGCGACGATCACCATCGACAGGCCCGAGAAGAAGAACGCGATGACCTACGTAATGCTCGGTGAGTTCATCGAGGTCGTCGGCCACGCCGCCGCCGATGCGTCCGCTCGAGTTGTCGTGATCACCGGCCGCCCCGGTGCGTTTTGTGCCGGAACCGATCTTGGCGACCTCGCCGCGATCCCCGGCGCAAGCAGAGGTTTACGTGGCAGCGCCGACGAACACGACAAATGGTGGCCGTTGTTGCAATGCCCACAACCCACGATTTGTGCCATCGACGGCCCAGCTGTCGGGATGGGCGCCGAGTTCACCTCGCAGTGCGACATCCGTATTGCGACCCCCAACGCCCGCTTCGCATGGAACTTTGTGCACCGCGGCCTCGTTCCCGACACCGGCGCCGGGACGTGGCTTCTCCCCCGGTTGATCGGTCTGCAAAATGCGATGCGGTTGCTCTATACCGGCGAATTCCTCGGTGCCGAACAGGCGCTGACGCTTGGCTACGTATCGCAGTTGGTTGACTCCGACGCGCTGCTCGAAACGGCGTATGCATTGGCGGCCACGATTGCGACCGGCTCGCCGCACAGCCAACGACTCATCAAGTCGCTGGTGTACGAAGGCCTGACGAGCAACGTCACCGAACACATGCAACGTCACACGCAAGCAATGAGCGCGTGCTTCAAGAGCGATGACCACCGTGAAGGCGTGGCATCGTTTCTTGAGCGCCGGCCTGCGGTGTTCACCGGCCAATAGGACCATCGTTTTCACCACGCACAAGAGGTAGCCATGACGATCACCGACACGACACCCGTTCACACACCATTTGGCATGGTTCGAGGGCTGGACCGCGGCGCCACGCGTGTCTTCAAAGGCATTCGGTACGCAACGAGCACGCGCTTCGAGCAACCCAACATCGTCACGTCGTGGGACGGCGAGTACGACGCGACCAGCTATCGGGCTCAGTGCTTCCAAACGCCCGGCGTCATGGAGCGCACCTTTGGTGGCAGCTCCATCGAAATGTCCGAGGACTGCTTGTTCCTGAACATCTTCACGCCCGCATGCGACGACGTACGCCGGCCCGTACTGGTGTGGATTCACGGCGGGGCTTTCGTCAATGGCAGTGGCGCGACGCCGTGGTACGACGGCTCAGCGCTCGCCGACCGCGCTGACGTTGTCGTGGTCACCATCAACTATCGCCTCGGCGCGTTCGGTTACCTCGGCAGCCTGAATCTCGGAACGCACGACCAAGTCACTGCGCTGCGGTGGGTTCAGGAGACCATCTCGAGCTTTGGTGGCGACCCTGACAACGTGACAATCTTCGGTGAATCGGCGGGCGGATCTGCTGTTGTCAGTCTGTTGGCAGTGCCATCCGCGGCAGGGCTGTTTCATCAAGCCTGGGCAATGAGTCCATCGATCGCCCAACTTCGTAACGCCGAGCGCGGACTCGAGACACAGGCACAGTTCCTGCAGGCGGCCGGGGTGAGTTCGCTCGCCGAAGCAGCCGCTTTGACGCCGGAAGCTGTTCTGGCGGCACAAGACGAGCTCCTCAAAGATGTCGGCGCAGGGTTCTCCGGTTTCTCACCCACCTCCGGCACTGAGCTGATCCCCACGTCCATTCGTTCCGCGAGCGCTTCGAACCCGACACCATTGGTACTCGGCACAACACGCGACGAGATGCAGCTCTTCAGCACGTTCAACCCTGCCAACGCAAACCTCGACGACGCTGGCCTCGCCGACCTTTTCGAGCAACGGTTCGGGGCTCGAACCACCGAAGCAATCGACCAATACCGGCTGCACCGGCCAGGGGTGACGAACGGCCTCGTTGCCTCCGCGATGCAAACCGACGCAACATTTCGTGTGCCAGCATGGCGTCTCGCCGAAGCACGCCATGCAACCGGTGCCCCAACCTGGATGTACTGGTTCACCTGGGCCTCCACAGCCTTCGGGGGGGCGCTCGGCTCGTGCCATGCGCTCGATATCCCCTTCGCGTTCCACAACTTGCACCGCAAGGGCGTGAGCACCTTTACGGGTGACAGCGAAGACCGGGTCGGCATCGCCGATGCTTTCTCCGATGCCGTCACATCGTTTGCCCGTGCCGGTGCCGCATCGTGGGCTGCGTACGAACTTTCCGATCGAGCAACTCTGCGCATCGACGTCACGACCGCTGTCGTCGATGACCCCGAGCGTGGGCTCCGCGAGTTGTGGCAAGGCATCTGACCCGTGAACTCACCTGTACGTTCATCTGTACGTTCGCGTGTCCACGCACGGCCGACTGACGGGCTTCGGTGATGTACCCACACTCCGACCTGGACGCGATTATCGCTGTCACCTTCGCCTACGCCTCCGGCATCGACCGACGCGATTGGGACCTGTATCGCCAGGTCTTCGCCGATCCATGCCAGTTCGATTTCAGCTCATTCAACGGTGCTGCGCCCGTCACCCTCTCGCCAGAACAGTGGACCGCAGGTGTTCGCGCAGTTAACGGCAATTTCGATGCCACACAGCATCAGATCACCAACCACATCATCCACGTGACCGATGCCGACACTGCAACGTGCGTCGCTGAGCTGCGCGCCCAACATTGGTTCAGCCCCGAAACCATGGCAGGGTTCGGCCTGCCGTTCGCCACGGTGAACTGGTGCGAAATCGGAGGCCACTACACCAACGCCATGACTCGGCGCGACGGCACGTGGCG
>JAYTWP010000160.1:0-1683 GCA_043743395.1 Actinomycetota bacterium
GCAGCAAGGCGGCTCGAAGTCCTTCCACCGACATACCGTCGGCATCGACGTCGACGCCAATGACGTCGGCTCCCAGGTGTTCCAGTAAGTCGAGCAAAGGTGGAAACGTCGGGTGCTCGACGACGACCCGGTCGCCGAGGCGAACCACGACCTGTGCAACACGGTCGAGGGCATCCATGGCACCATCGACCACGGTGAGATCCTCAGCATTGAATGGCCAACTCTGTCGGAGTACAGCATCGAGCTCGGGCAGTACCGGTTGATCGAGGTAGCTGCTCGTGAGGGACTGCGGGCTCACGCGCGCAACAACGTTGCTGAGATCGGGCAACAGTTCAGGATCGGGCGTGCCACTCGAGAGATCGAGCGCAAAGTGTCCCGGTCCCTCCGTGACGCGTCGGTACCGTTGCGGACCTCCGGGCCCGACGGGTTGTCGAACGAACGTGCCGAGGCGGCCACGGGCCTCGATCGCGCCGACCGCTGCCAAGGTCTGCCATGCTTGGCTCACCGTCGTGGGCGAGACACCCAGCGCCTTCGACAAGGCCCTCACGGTCGGCAGGCGCGAGTCCGTGGGGAGCGTGCCAGCAGTGATCATTCGTCCGATCGCCGCGGCAATGCCGCGCGCGCTGTGGTCGTCGTCGGCGTCGGCGATGGTATCGACGATGACGGCGATGAGGTCGTTCAGCATGGCTCTGCTGGCACCCGTGTGCCTCCTCGTGTAAACGGCCCGTAAACGATTGTGCGGTAACAAACATAACATTGTCAGCAGCTAGCTGTTACATCTACGATCATCGCGTGTCGTCGGACTCCGACGCCTGACCCAAGGGGGAAATGTGGCAGAGATCGTCAGAGCGGCCCTGGTGCAGACCGATTGGCCCGGCTCGAAAGAGGCCATGATCGACAAGCACGAAATCGCTGCCCGCGAGGCCGCGGCCCAGGGTGCGAAGGTGATCTGCTTCCAAGAACTCTTCTACGGCCCGTACTTCTGTCAGGTCCAGGAAACCGAGTACTACGGGTACACCGAGTACATCCCCGATGGCCCCACCACCAAGCGGTTCCAGGCGCTCGCCAAAGAACTCGCCATGGTGATGGTGCTGCCGATGTACGAGATTGTTCAGCCCGGCTTGTACTTCAACACGGCCGCGGTCATCGATGCCGACGGTTCCTACCTGGGCAAGTACCGCAAGCAGCACATCCCGCAGACCAAGGGTTTCTGGGAGAAGTTCTATTTCACGCCTGGCACCGGCGGTTACCCCGTGTTCGACACCGCCGTCGGCAAGGTTGGTGTGTACATCTGCTACGACCGCCACTTCCCCGAGGGCTGGCGTGCGCTCGGCCTCAACGGTGCACAAATCGTGTTCAACCCTTCGGCAACGCATCGCGGCTTGAGCGAGTACCTCTGGCGGCTCGAGCAGCCAGCCGCAGCCGTCGCCAACATCTTCTACGTGGGCGCCATCAATCGGGTGGGCATCGAGGAACTCGGCGAGAACGACTTCTACGGTCAGAGCTACTTTGTCGATCCCGAGGGCAAGTTCGTGGGCGAGGTCGGCGATGCCTACAAGCCCGACCTGATCGTGCGCGATCTCGATATGGGCAAGCTCGCGGAAATCCGCGACCGCTGGGCGTTCTATCGTGACCGCAGGCCCGAGGCCTATACCGAGCTTGTCGCCCGCTGAGAGATTGGAC
>JAYTWP010000161.1:0-2525 GCA_043743395.1 Actinomycetota bacterium
GCGCCGCTGATGAAGGGTGCTGCGGGAAGTGCCGCTGTAGCATGTCGCCGCGGATTTGTGCAGTGACTGCTGCGCCGCCCCCTCGGAAGGCTTTGCGGAGTCCATGTCAAATCAGATGCAAGCGGGTGGCGCCAGCCAAGGCGACTCCACAACCCCCACCGGTTTCCCCTGTAAACAAGATGTCCGACGCGGATGGCTCCTGCACAGTGCAACCTCGCTCGGTGCCGTGTGCGGCATGCTCGGCATCATCTCGATCGTTGATCGCAACGACAAGGCGGCGCTGCTGTGGCTGATTGTCGCTCAGGTGCTCGATGGCCTCGACGGGCCAGTGGCGCGGGCGTGGAACGTACAAACCTCGGTGCCACGCATCGACGGATACATCCTCGATCTCGTCATCGACTTCGTCACTTGTGCCGTCGTGCCGATTCTCTTCATGTATCAGTTCAAGATGCTGCCAGATCACTTACATCTCGCGATGGGTGCCTTCCTCATTTTCTCGTCGGCGCTGTGGTTCAGTCGTACCGACATGATGACCGCCGATCACTGGTTCAACGGCTTCCCCTCTGTGTGGAACCTCGCCATCCCCACGATGTATCTGGTGCAGGGCGCGCACCCCAGCTCACTCAACAAGTGGATCAACCTGGTTGTCTTGCTCACTCTGGCAATGGCGCAGTTCACGAACCTCAAGTTCGTGCATCCGGTGCAGGTCCGCAAGTTCCGGGTGATGACACTGGGCTTCTTCATCGCGTGGCTCGCGGCGATGCTGTGGCTCACCATCCTGCTCCCCGGCGACGCAAACGTCTTCGCCCGCGCGTTGCTCATCCTGCCGGCGCTCTACCAGTTGGGTCTGATGGTGTGGCGCACCTTCTTCGCAGCGCAAACCACCGGACCGGCCTCCCAACGAGTCCTTCTCGACAACTGAGTCAATGCCTCTCGCCACGTTCCACGTCGATCCGAACGGTTCCCTCACCGATGTCGAAGGCCTCGCGGTCGGGCACTATCAACGCATCGGCAAAGGTTGGCGAACGGGTACGACAGCCGTCATTGCCGCTGCGGGTGCCACCGCCGGCGTCGATGTGCGTGGTGGCGGGCCGGGAACGCGCGAAACAGATCTCTTGCGACCCGAGAATCTCGTCCAACAAGTGCACGGCATCTGCCTGACGGGCGGCAGTGCGTACGGCCTCGCTGCAGCAGGCGGCGTCATGCAATGGCTCGAGTCGCGCAGGGTCGGTTTCCCCGTCGGCACCGAACCGCATCAGATCGTGCCCATCGTGCCCGCCGCGGTCATCTTCGATCTCGGTCGGGCAGGCTCGTTCTCGAATCGACCCAACGAAGACTTCGGTCGGCGCGCCGCCGCTGCGGCACGCCGCCGGCCGGAAGTAAACGGTTCAGTCGGCGCAGCGACAGGTGCCGTGGCCGGGGGCCTGCAAGGTGGCGTCGGCTCTGTCAGCGCGTTACTCGATGACGGCATCGTCGTGTCTGCCCTGGCGGTCGTGAATGCCGCCGGATCACTTGTCAACTCCGCCTCGGGGTTGCCGTGGGAATCAGGTGTACATCGCTTGCGACGCCCGGCCAAGACCGAACTCGCGGCCGTCCGCGCGGCGCTCTCCCCGGCGCAAACGGTCACGATGCAATCGCTGAACACCACGATCGGCGTCGTCGCAACGACGGCCCGCCTGTCCAAAGCAGAGTGCAACAAGTTGGCCACGGTCGCGCACGATGGCATGGCGCGCGCGATTCGGCCCGTGCACTCGATGTTCGACGGGGACACGATCTTTGCGCTTGCTACCGGCATCCACGAGTTGCCCGCGTCGGCCACCGTCGGCTTTCGCGCCGAGGGCAGCAGGCCGGCATTGCTCAACACGATTCTTGATGCGGCCGCGCAGTGTTTTGCCGCCGCGTGTACACAGGCGTTGCTCAGTGCCACGTTCGTCGGTGGGCCTGCTGCCTACCGAGATCTGTGTCCGTCCGTGTGCGCCGACTTCATCGCCCGGTCGTCGTCGTGACGAACGCAAAATCGCACGCGTGTGCCAGGCCGTATCGCGAGTGGTGAAATCACGAAGTCTTTCGCTAGGTTGGCCCTGCGGTCGGGGACCTGCACCCCGCTCGAAGGAGGCATTCGCGTCATGACTTCATCTCTGCCTACCTCTGACACCACCAGCTCTGTTGTCGCGCGTAAAAAGGTGACCGTTCCCGATCTCGCCACAATGCGTGCTGAAGGCCGTCGGATCTCCATGATCACGGCCTATGACACCACCTTCGCCCGTCTTGTCGACATCGCTGGTGTCGACCTCATCCTCGTTGGCGATTCCGTTGCCACGGTCGTCCAGGGCCAGGCCAACACCATTCCCGTCGACCTCAGCGAAATGGAATACCACGTTCGCCTCGTTGCCAGGGCCAGGCCCAAGGCAATGGTGATCGGCGATCTTCCATTCGGTTCGTATCAAGTGAGCCCACAACAAGGCGTCGAGAGTTCGGTGCGGTTGCTGAAAGCTGGCGCCGAGGCCGTCAAACTCGAGGGTGGG
>JAYTWP010000162.1:0-9357 GCA_043743395.1 Actinomycetota bacterium
TCGCGACGATCGCTGAATCGTGGGGTTGCGCTCGCGAAGGCTTGCGCACCTCACTCCTTGTCGAGGAACTCCCACGTCAGGGCCTCACGACGTCTTGAGTGGTCGGAGCGCCGGTAGGCGAGAAGGTCGCCAAGACGAATTCGTCGCTTCGTGCCGACCCTGCTCGATGGGATGTCGCCGCGGTCGAGCAACGTCGTCAGCCAAGGTCGAGAAACGCCGAGCAATTCGGACGCGACTTCGGTGCCCAAGGGAAGGCCTGCTGGTGCCGATGTCACGGCCCGACCTTCGCCGATGTCGTCCAAAAGCTCGACCAGCGCAGTGACGAGCTGCGCGGGAAGGATGACCGTGCGATCGTCGACGGAAATGGCGACTGAGCCATCAGTACTAGAAGCGGAAGTCAATGCATCCGAGAGGTCCGCCGCAGTCGCGACCGATGACCTTGCCCTCGCGGTCGTCTTCGTTGCCATGATGTAAGTCAACCACGAGTTGCGCTTAAACGCAACTTCAGATCGTGGAGAGCCGCGGGGTCGTAGCGTTGGTTCATGGCTTTGCTCGTCGACGATTGGGATACGACGCTGCTTCGGTTGCGACTCGATGGGTTCTCGCCCATCGAATCGATCAAGATCACCCGCGCCGTGCAGCGAGTCGCGTTGGCTGAGGCGAACAGGATTGTGCACGAGAGTGTCGCTTGGGCTGACGTGCGACCAGATTTCGAGCACCTCCATGCTGTTGTAGTGGAAGTTGGCTCGCGTTTGTAGCAGTCACGCAGCATCCTCCTCGCCAGCCTGACGAACCGTCACATCGTCGTCGTGTCTGTCTCCGAGCATCGCCAGGAGCGGCGTAGTGAGCACGAGTACACGACGGCCGAGTCGCCTAGTCGGGATCTCGCCCCGCGTCGCGCAAAGGTACCCCGACGTTCGCGAGCTCCCCAGAATCTCCGCCGCCTACTCGACTGTCATCGTCAAACGTCGCTCCATCGCATCGCTCCTCGACCGCTTCTGTGCAACCCTCACTTACACATGCCTGCCGAGTCGCGATTTCGTGACGCGCGATCTCAACTGTCTGGACATCAGCACCAATGGTGCCCGAGTGCCGTATCCCACGGTCGACCGAGTCAGTGCATCCCGTGCTTGTCACGTCCCGCGACGGAGGGCAAACTCGTCTCGTGGTCGATCTCGAACAACTCTCAGTGCGGTGGTCTGCGAACTGGCCAGACTGTCGACCCGTTGGCCACGAGCTTCGAGCCTGTGCACCCAACCGCTGGGTTCGGTTTCACAGCTTGGAGGGTTCGAAGCGTTACCCAAGCAACGCAGACGACTTGGCCGAGCTGCTTCATCGACACAACGTGAGGTTGCTGATCTTGTAGCTCTCGACCCGACTGCCAGCGCTGTCAACGCCAGTCACATCGTTGTGACCTGCTCGTGGTCTGCCTCTGAACCGGTGACAGCGCGCGATCAAGCGGTCACAGACGTTGACTCCGGTGCGCAGCATTGGCGGAGCGTGTCCACGGGGGATGCAGAGTTCGAGTCGTGGATTCACTCGTGGGTCAGCGACCACACGTGGGCGCACTCCGCTCTCCACCGAGTGTTCGCCCTCGTAGCGAACGATTGGACCAGCGACGTCATCGTCTGCGACCTGCGGTGCACCTGGCTCTACCATCCGTACGACGGTGGTGCCGAAATTCTGGCCCCGTCGGAAGCCGTCCGGGACTCGCTCGCTCAACGTCATCGGTCGTGGCTCTCGGGACGGCCAGACGGACTCTGAACCAGCTTTCATGTCATATCCGTGTCACAGGACTGGCCGAATTCGGCGCGACAGCCCGACGCTCGACGGACGATCGGGTAGCAATCCGGGCAGCTCAACGGGATTGACCGAGATTCGCCAACACGGTCCAGCACGAATCGACCGAACTTCAACCGCCCTCCTCGCAAGCGGGTGCGGGTTCGAACCCCGCCCCGGGCACAGCGATCAACCCGCTCAGCTCGTCGTCGGGTGTCTGCGCCAGGTACACCTTGAGATCTCTCTTGTTGCCGGGCTTGCCGTCGAGGTTGCCGATGATCACGGCGATCGTGGTTGGTGGGGTGGTCGGCTTCACGTAGATCGACTGCGTGATGTACCCGACGTGCGGGCGGTCCTCGGACAGGTATGGATCGAGATGGCTGTACTCGGCGTCGAAGATCCAGCCATCGGTGGACATCCAGTCCTTATAGGCAGCCGTGAGTTCTTGAATTGTGTAACCGCTGACTTGGTAACCGTCGCCAACGCCGTCGATCGGCTGTGACGTGGCCGGTACCGGGATTCCATGCGCCCCTGAATCCTTCGTGGCGGCGGGTGTCGGATCGTCACCGACCTCGACAGCTGGCTCGGCTTGGGTCTTGGGTGGGGCAGCATCGATGGGATTGGCAACGTGGAAGCCCGATGAGCTCGCTGCTTCGCACAGGCGACGATCGGCGCTACTGAACACCTCGGCACCCACGAGGTGGGCTGCCGCGAGATGCACGGCGTCGTAACCGCGCAAGCTGTATGTCGTGGCGAGATCGCCGGCCAGTCGCATCAGATCCTCGTCGACCTCGACCACGGACAACTGCGACCACAACACCTCCAGACCCGCCCCTGCGCTGCGAAGCACTGCGGCGGTGATCCGACTCTGTCGTCGTGCAGCAGCGAGCGCGGCGCGAGCCTCGACGTGCGCAATCCTGACCGTGGCGAGTTCGTCGGGCTCATCCCAGGCCGCAGCGGCCTCCGGTGTGCCGACCTCGTCGATGAGTAACTTGATGAGCGTGGACGTATCGACGTAGGTGATCACTGGCGTTGCTCGGCCACCAACTCGCTGACCGAGCCAGAGGCCCGTAGCGGCACCGGACGCCGGCGTATCTTCGACGTCGGCGGTCGAACGAGACCCGCCTTGATCAACGCGCCGAGTTTGTCTGTCGGCTCATCGCCGATGCTGTTGAGCCGGGCGATGGGTCGACCGCGCTCGGTCACGATGACTTCGATGCCTGCCTCGACCTGATCGAGGTAGCGACTGAGGTTGTTCTTGAGGTCTCGAACCCCGACTTCGATCCTTGTTGATGTGGCTACCTTCATAAAGGAGAGTGTAGCTACTTCCCGCAACCTGCGTCACTGGTTACTTGCCCGAAACGTGCCCCGAGTCGGGAGCCTGAAGTGTTCGGTGTGTCTCCTCGCCGGAGTGTTCGCGACCTGCACGATTCCTGCACAGGACTTGGCCGCACGGAACGGACCGGGCGGACGAGACCGGACGAGGCGGACATCGACGGCAGATGTGAGCAGGTCAGACGGACTCTGCCGGACCAGCCGGACGTGGAAGCGAAGTCTTAACCCCCCTCCACGCAAGTGGGTACGGGTTCGACCCCGTCTCGGGCACAACGAAGCACCAGGTCAGAAGGGCAATCGTGGGATCCCGCGCGGTTGAGAGCGTTCCGCGAGTGCACAATTCCTGCACGGACTTCTCACGTTAGGGGAATTCGGACGCATTCGGCGGTTGTGGCGGGAGGGCAGGTGACGATCGCGAAGTGGTCGCCCCGCTCGCCGATGGCGCCTCGAACGGCCGGTCGGCGTTGACCGTGATGACGCGCCAGTGGCCGCCGTCGAGCGCGATGCCACGTACTCGGCGCGGCGTTACGGCTCTCCTCCAAGGCAGCAGTGCGACGGCTCGTGACTGTCACGCTCGATGGACTGAAGCGGTGACAGCGACATTGTTGGTTCAACAGCTCAGACGCGCTGCAGCCTTGACGATCATGTGGCGACCTCGGCAGCTCGAGGGCAGTTCAATCCGCGCCTCGACGGTGAGCGATTCGGTTCATGTTGCCGGCCGGTCCGTCTAGAGTTTTGTGATGGGACGGCGTTGGCTGGTCGCGGGTGGTTTGGTCGGCGCAGGTGTCGTCGTTGCGTCGATCGTCGTTCCTAGTGTCGAGGCCTTTCCCGGTCCGGACCTATTCGATGTGGTGCTGCCGCTGGTGCTGATCGGCTGCTCCCTGCTCCTCGCGGACCGAGGACGGTATTGGGCCGCAGCCCTGCTCGGTGCGGCGGGGGCGCTCTGGTGCGCGGTTGGTGTTGCCTCGGCGCTGTCGGGGCCGCTAGCCGATGCTGTCCAACGACTTGGCCTGTTTCCCCTCGCGATGGTTGTCATTGCTGCTGCGTCGCTGCCCGGTGGCACGTCCACGACCACATGGGCGGCAATCGCCGTCGCAGTGGCAGCAGCCGTGGTGGGCGGATCCGGGGCGACAACACACGGGCGCGTGTTGCTCGGTGCACTCCTGGTGGTGATGTCGATACACCGTCTCGCACGTGCTGGCTTCAGGGGAGTCACCCAGTTCTCCCTTGGAATGATGGTGATGCTGCTGCAGGGGGGGTTCGGGTTCGTGCTCGTGGTGCTGGATCCGAGTCTCTCGACGGCGATCGTGAGTCCGGCTGTTGCGGCCGACGCGATTGCGCTCGGCATGGCTGCGGTGGCGTTCGGCGTGCTGCGAATCCTCGATCCTCGGCTGCTCGTGCGGGCAACGACGGGACTGGCGCGCACGCCGGGCGACCGGCTCGGTGTCGAGGCGTGGCTCGGTGATCTGCTCGGCGCGCCGCACCTGCGCATCACCTATCCGACCTCAGTCGGCGATCACGTCCTCGAGAACGGCGAGCCCTGGTGCTCGACGGGCGGCATCGCGGTCACCGATGCCGATGACCAGATCGTTGCCTGCTTCGACCGACTCGTGGTCATCGATCCATTCCTGCGCGCAGGATTGCTCCGCATCCTGACGACAGTCGGCGATTCAGCACGCCTGCGCGCCGCGCAGAAGTTGCGGTCGGCCGAACTGGAGCGCTCCCGCACCCGACTGGCGGAAGCGGCGATGAACGAGCGTGTTGCGCTGGAGCGGCGACTGTCGTTGTCGGTGTTGCCGCGGCTGGATGCGATCGGGGCCCGCTCGTCTCTGCTGCCCGATCCGGACGGCATCGGTAGCCGCGTCGACGCTGCGCGGGCTCAGGTGCTCAGCGTCTCGCGAGGTCTCGCCCCGGTGGACGACCGAGGACTCGCGGCCGGCCTGATGGGGCTTGCGTCGCTGGCGCCCGATCTCGTGTCGGTGAACGTGGGGGCGTTGGATCAACGAGCAGCGCGGGTACCGGACATCTCCGAGTCCACGGCACTGTGGTTCTCCGTCAGCGAGGCGGTCGCCAACGCGCTCAAGCACGCCAGCGGATCGGCCGTGTGCGTACGTGCGGTCGGTCCCTGCGCGCTCGAGGTTACGGACGCGGGTGATGGCGGCGCGGACCCAACGGGCTCCGGGATCGCCGGAATCCGTGATCGTTTGGCAGCGGTCGGCGGTCACCTCGATGTCGACTCCGGCGTGAACGGCACGCGTCTGACGATGTCGGTTCCCGGGCGTATCCGCGCTGGCGCGTACTCAGATCGGGGGCTGGTTACGACGACACCGCAGCCCCCTCGTTCGTACGGTGACTGACATGAAACTCACCAGAATGTTGCTCATCACCACCGCACTCGCGGTCCCGCTCGCGAGCTGCGGTGAGCCCGCCACTCGCTCAGGCGGCGCGGCTGCGCCCGTCGTCCTTGTGCCCGCCACGGGAGGCGGCCCGGGGGTCGGCAACGACGTCATGGACCTGCTCGCTGCGGCCACCGCTGACGGCAGTGTCCACCTCGGCCACGTCCCGCAGGCGGACCAGGTCACCCCTGGCGCGGACCGTACGTTGGAGTTGCTGGGGAACGGCTCCGCTGACATCGGCGTTGTCCGCTCTGGTCAGCTCGTCACAGCCGGTGCACCGTCGCTGCTCGCGCTTGAAGTCCCGTTCGTCGTGACCAACAACCAGCAAGCCGCGGCGATCGCCGCAGATCCGATCGCAGAGACAGCGATGGCCGACCTCCCCAAGATCGGGCTCGTTGGTCTCGCACTGGTGCCGGGCGGGCTGCGCCATCCGTTCGCCTACGGCGACACGCCGTTGGTCAGCGCCGACGACTTTCGCGGCGCAGTCATCAACACCCGGCCCGACGACGCCGGCCTGACCGCCATCATGGCTGCGCTCGGTGCGACCGAGGACCACACCATCAGTTCGCAACGCACGAAGAAGGCCGAGAACGGCGACAACCAAGGCATCGAGGTGTCGCTGCAGCAGTACGCCGCCGTCGACCTTCCGGCGACGATCACCACCAACGTCACGCTGTACTCGAAGTTCGACGTCATCGTCATCCGCGAGACGGTGTGGAACAAGCTGTCCGACACGCAGCGAACGGAGATGAAGACCGCGGCAGCGAGCGTTCGAGTGTCGGCACCCGCCGCGCGAGGCACCGAGGTGGACCTGTTCCACGAGTGGTGCCTTGTACCTGGAGCCGCATCCGCCCACGCCGACGACGCTGATCTGGCCAGTCTTCACAACGCGCTGGACCCCATCGTGACCTCGCTGAAAGCGAACCATGCGGCCAAAGAAATCATCGACCGCATGCGTGCCCTCGGTGCCGGTACGACCGACGAACTGGCCGACCTCGCTTGCGAGAGCGCGCAGACCGGCGACGCATCGAAGAGCCTCGCGCCTTCGGGTGACCAGACCGTGCTCGACGGCACCTGGCGATTCACGCCCACCGAGGCCGACCTGCTCGCTGCCGGGGCGACACCGGCCGACGCGCGCAACAACGCACAGGTGTGGGAGGTGACACTGGCGAACGGCACGGGAACAGCCACCGTCGGCGCAGGCGGGCACACCTGCACATGGACCTTCACCTTCGCCGGCGACAAAGTTCTGTTCGACCTGGGCACCGAATCGGCGTGTCGCGGCCTCACCGCCGGTACCTACCGCTTGAACGAGGACGTGGTCACCTTCACGTGGACCGACGCCGCCGACCCGTACGCCCTCAAGCTGTTCAACGGCATCTTCGCCAAGGCGGTGAAGGTCACCGGGTGAACACCCGGTCGTCGATCGACACCCGGGGTCGGGGCGCGAGCCTTGTCCCCGGGTCACTCGCCGTCATTGCCGCGCTCGTGATGCTCGGCAACGGCGCCAGTCCGTTCGACGGAGGCTCGGGTACGTCTCGAGCGCTCGCTGTTGTGCTGCCGCCGTTCGCCCTCGGGCTGGCGGCGGCAGTGCTGTGCCGTCCGTCGGTGGCAGCGACAGTGGTCGCACTCGTCGGGGGCGCGCTCGCGGGCGTTGGACGCGGCTTCGTGTACGACCCGGTGCGCGACCGGGCGTGCGTGCGCTGCCTGCCGTCACCGATGGCGACACATCCGGACGCACACCTGGCGGACAACGCTGCCCTGGTCGGCGGGCTGCTGATCGCGGTTGCGCTGATCGTCGTGGTCGCCCTGCATCGAAGCGTCTGGGCCGCAGCGGGCGCGGCGATCGTCGGAGTCTCGACCACGGCATACAACACGCCGCACGGCGTGTACTTCGGTTTTGTCCGAGCGCTCGCCGCCATCGCTGCGCTGTCCTTGGCCTCGGCCGCTGTCCACCTCGCCGTCGCCCACCGGGCGATGACGCGCCTGACCGATGCGCTTGCGTCGGGTCGATCTCCGGACGACGTCATCAAAGCCCAGCTGCGCGACCCAGCCGCGTGGGTGGAATTCGCCGGTCCCTCGACGAGCAGAGACTGGGTGACCGAGGACGGTTCACCCGTGCCGGCCGGGCGGACCAGTGGACAAGCGACGATCGTGAGCGCGCGGGGCCGGTCCGTCGCCCGTATCCACCACACCCTCCCGCTCGGGACCATCGGGCCCGAGCTGGTCCTGCGGTTGGAGCAGGCGGGGCTCGCAGCAGGGCTGGCCGCGCAGGTCGCAGAGCTCGCCTCGTCGAGAACGCGGATCGTCGAACGTGCTGATCTCGAACGTCGCCAACTCGAGCGCGACTTGCACGACGGCGCGCAGCAGTACCTCCTCGCACTCGCTGTCGACCTCAGCCTGGGCGCCCGCGCAGTGACCGACGGCGCACGGATCGCTCTTGAGGACTGCAGGCGCGACGCAGAGGCCGCGCTGGAAGAGCTGCGCACGATCGCTCGTGGCGTGTACCCGGTACTGCTCGCCGCAGGCGGCCTCGCGCCCGCGCTGCAAGAGCTGAGCCGGCGGGTGGGCACGCGCATCACCGTCCACGGCCCAGCCCGCAACGTTCAACTGGTTCAGGCCGCAACGCTCTACGGCCTGGTCGAGGAACTTGCCACCGCAAAGCCGACCGCCGTGACCGTGACGGTCGGCGACAACTCACCTCTCGTGGTCGACATCACGGGGGGCACGGTCGCCGTAGACTCGCTGCATCGCGAACGCGTTGCCGCATCTGGTGGCAAGCTCGAGGACATGCCGAGCCGAATCGTGGTGACGTTCCCGTGAAAGTCATCGTCGTCGAGGATCAACTGCTGACACGAGAGGGCGTCGTGCGCACCCTCAACCACGTCGGCATCGAGGTGTTGGCCGCGGTCGGCGACGTTACCGCACTGTTGCAGGCCGTGGCGGTGGAGCCGCCCGACGCAGTCGTCCTCGACGTGCGGCTGCCGCCGACGTTCACCGACGAAGGCATCCGAGCCGCCGAGGCGTTGCAACAGACCCATCCACGAATCGCCGTACTCGTCCTGTCGCACTACGTGGAGGCCGAGTTCGCCACGGCGCTGCTCAGACGCACGACTGCGGGCGTTGGCTACCTCCTGAAGGACCGCATTCTCACGCCGGCCACGCTGTCCGACGCGCTCACCAGAGTTGTCGCAGGCGAATGTGTGGTCGACCCTGCGCTCGTCGCCACCCTCATGGATCAGCAAGTCTCGGCCGGTCCACTGAACGGGCTCACTGCCCGCGAGCGCGACGTGCTCGCCGGTGTGGCCGAGGGCCTGAGCAACGCCGCAATCGGCCAGCGACTGTTCATCTCCGAACGCACCGTGGAGGTGCATGCCCAGCGCGTGTTCCGCAAGCTCGGTCTCGGCGACGATCCTGGCACCAACCGCCGCGTCCTCGCAGCGGTCACCTACCTCACCGTGTCTGCCAGCCGTTGATGCCGTTCATCATGCGCTCTTGCGGGTGGGGGTGCGGCGCAGGACGCTGCGGGCGCGGGCGAGGCCTTCGGTGACTTTGTCGGGGGTGAGGTTTCCGTGTTTGCGTTCCCATTCGGCGATGCCTTGACGGCCGGCGTCGAGGCGGAGTCGGTGGTCGGCGGTTTGGGCGATCCAGACGCTGACGGTGGTTCCCTCGGCGGCTACTGCGGCGTCGATGGCGTCGGCAAGTTCGGGTGGGAGTGAGATCGAGCGCTTCTGTCAGCCGGTCAGGACCCACTGGTAGGACAGGCGGTAGGACCAGGCAACCTGGATCGAAGTCGTAACCCCCTCCGCGCAAGTGGTTACGGCCTCGACCCACGCCTCGGTCGCAC
>JAYTWP010000163.1:0-1541 GCA_043743395.1 Actinomycetota bacterium
ATCGACGGACCGACCGTTGTGGCCACCAACGCCGAGACCGACGGCCTCATCTCGCAGACGATTACTCAACTGAACCAGCAGGGTTCGACGGTGCGATTCGGCGATCTGCAGCTGGTGCCGCTCAGCGGTGGGTTGCTGTACGTGCGACCGTTCTATGTGCTTGGCGACAACTTGGCCGAGTACCGATTCATGATCGTGTCGTACAACGCGCGTGCTGTCATCGATGCGTCGCTCACGGGTGCGCTCAAGAAGTTGTTCCCGTCTTTCAATGGTGAGGTCGGCGATCGGGTCGGCACAACGCCATCCGATACGGGCAACACCACGCCAACTACACCGACGACCAAAACGCCAGACGAGCTGTTGACCCAGGCGCAGAAGTTGTTCGATGAAGCCGATGCCGCATTGGCGCAGAAGCCCGCTGACTTTGCGACGTATCAGGCCAAGCAGGCCGAAGCACGTGACCTCATCGAGAAAGCGCTGAAGCTGCTGAAGACAACGGGCTGAGCGAGCCGCGCTAGCTAGCGGCGTTAGTCCCAGTCGGGCTTGGTGTCGCCGGCCTTGGTGTCGTCGGCCTCGGTGGCGGGCACTTCCAGGCTGCGCTTGACTTGCTCGGCCAACATTGCAAGGTCTTGACGGAAAGCAATCTCGTAGCGCGCCTGTTCGTTGGCGAGCTTGACCTGGCTCATGCGTAGTTGAACGACGAGCTCTTCGGCCATGACTTGCATGGAATCGAACGCAGGTGTCGGGGGTGGCATGACCGCTGCAGCGGCACGACCGGCGATGCCGTCGATCTCGCGGCTCAGCTCACCGAGTTGGTTCGCCAACTCGACGGACACGTTCGAGATGCGCTCGTGCAGCGTGGCCGTTTGATCTTTGGCTTGGCGGGCGTCGTCGGCGCTGATCGTGACGCGCTCGGCAAGGTCGGCAAGCCTGGCGTTGAGTTCATCGAGCGAGGTGAGCTTCGCGTTGACGACATCGAGGTGGGCCACCTGCCGCTTGATGACATCGACTTCGGCAACCTGTTCTTTGATTGCATCGACCTCGCCCATGCGACGGGTGAGGTCGTCGACTTCTTCCATGCGCCGGGTCAGCGTGTCGACGTCGCCCATACGGCGGGTGAGATCCTCGATCCCACTGGTCTTGTCGATGAGCAAAAGCGTTGTGGCATCGATCAACTGAATGCGTGTCTCGAGCTCTTGGCGAACATGTTCGCTGGTTTCGAGCCGTGTGTTGAGCGCTGCGAGCTCGGCGCGGAGCGCGACGATGTCACCCTGCTGCACTGCGAGCGCGGTAACTGCTGTGAGGGCCGCCTGATCGGTGGCCGGCTTGCGTTTGAAGAGGCCCATGGTCGGTCCCAACCTTAGGGTTGTGCGGCGGGCTTCTGTTGGATACCGTGTCTGCACACCACGACGCGGGGTGGAGCAGTTCGGTAGCTCGTCGGGCTCATAACCCGAAGGTCGCAGGTTCAAATCCTGCCCCCGCCACCAAGAAAGCCCTGGTCAGCCACTATGGCGGGCCAGGGCTTCGTCGTTCAGCTCGGC
>JAYTWP010000164.1:0-23438 GCA_043743395.1 Actinomycetota bacterium
GCCATGCCTGCGGTGGGCGAGCTCACCTGGGGCCAGATGGCCGACAAAGTGATCATGACTCCCGGCGTGATGTACGGCGACATGATGCAACTCGGCACAGCGCTCGCAGGTAAGGGCGGCACCATCGTCGTTACTGCCGTAGCGCCGATGACCCAGACGCACTCGGCGGTGAACCTGTTCGAGTTGGCCATGTGGAACAAGGAGATCAAGGGAACCATCTTCGGTTCGCTGAACCCTCGCGCCGATATTCCGCGCCTCCTTGGCATGTACCGCGACGGCCAGCTCAAGCTCGAGGAGTTGATCACCAAGCGTTACACCCTCGACGAAATCAATGAGGGCTATCGCGCCATGCGCGATGGAGAGAACCTGCGCGGGGTCATCGTCTACGCATGATCGACCGCGCGTTACTCGACAGGTTGAGTACGCATGTCGTTGGTCGTCGGCGCGAGGTCGAACTCGTGCTGGCTGCGCTGGACGCCGATCGTCACGTCCTGCTCGAGGGTCCTCCCGGCACCGGCAAGAGCACATTGCTGCGTGCTGTTGCACACGAGCTCAGCCTGGGCTTCGAATTCGTCGAAGGCAACGCTGAGCTGACGCCGGCACGCCTTGTTGGGCACTTCGATCCAGCGCGTGTACTGACCGACGGCTACGACCCCGACGTGTTCGTCGATGGTCCGCTGATCAGCGCGATGCGTGAGGGAGCGTTGCTCTACGTCGAGGAGATCAACCGGATCCCCGAGGAGACGCTCAACGTGCTCATCACGGTGATGAGCGAGCGTGAATTACACGTTCCCCGACTCGGTCGTGTGGCCGCGGCGGCGGGCTTTCGACTCGTGGCGGCGATGAATCCGTTCGATGCAATTGGCACGGCACGCATCAGTGGCGCGGTCTACGACCGCGTGTGCCGGTTGGCGGTGTCCTATCAGAGTGCTGCGGATGAATCGGCCATCGTTGTTCGTGCACTGCGCGGCGCGAGTCTCGGCGAAGGCGTTCCGCAGGATTGGATCGACAAGGTTGTCGAGGTCGTTCGCCGGACGCGTCAACACCCCGAGCTTCGTGTTGGTTCGTCCGTCCGCGGCGCAATCGACGCCAGTGCTGTGGCCGCGTCACTCGCCCAACTGCGCGGTCTTGTTGCCACTGATCCCGTGGTCGGCCTCGACGCAGCGATCGTCGCATTGTCAGGCCGCGTGCGGGTTCGCGAAGGTGGCACTCGAACCAGCGATGAAATCATTGCCGAGTTGTGGCAAGACGTCTTCGGCCGCATCGAGGATCCGGCGGGTGCCGCAGGTGGTGACGACGCGGGAAAAGTTGGCGCCCCGATGGGGGCAGCCCAGCCCCTGTAACAAAGGAGGGCGAGGAAGCCGACGCAGCCGTCAGCCAGAGCGCGCGCAAGACGATGTCGCGTCGCGACTTGTCGCGAAATCCTCGCTTCGAGCAGGTGTCGCCCGAAGTGGGCGAACTCGACGAGGCCGCCGTCGATGAGATGTTTCGTGACCATCCTGACGACGCCATGGCGTTACTTGCCGATCTCACCGCAGCAACTGATCCGAAGTTGCGCGAGTTGGCCCGTCGCCTCGCCGGGCGGTTGTTCCTCGAAGTCAGTCGACGCGGTCCGGTGCGACCGCGTGGCATCGGCAAATTGGTCGAACAGCCGTATCGCCCAGACGGTGGTGACCTCGACATCGACGCGAGCCTTGAAGCGTTGGGCGATGCCGCCGCTTCGGGCAGCGCCATTGATCCTCAACGCTTACGCATCCGCGGGTGGGTCAAACCAGGCACGGCGCTGTGCTTGATGGTGGACCGCAGCGGCTCGATGGGTGGCAAACCACTTGCGACGTCGGCTGTAGCGGCGGCCGCGGTGGCCTGGCGATCGCCGGCCGATTACAGCGTGCTCGCCTTCGGAAAAGACGTCGTCGTCGTCAGATCTCAGGATGTGTACAAGCCCAGTGATCGGGTCGTCAACGATGTGCTGACACTGCGCGGATTTGGTACGACTGACCTGGCAGGTGCACTGCACACTGCTCGGCTGCAACTGAGTCGGTCGCAGGCCGGTCGGCGCATCGCTGTGCTGTTGTCTGACTGCCGCGCGACGGTGGAAGGCGACGTCATCGCTGCTGCTGCGGCGCTCGATGAGCTGTTGATCATCGCGCCCGAGGGTGATTCCGACGAGGCCCAAAAGCTCGCACGTGCTGTCGGCGCACGGATCACCTGTGTCGCAGGTCCGGCCGATGTGGCCACCGCCCTTGCAACGCTGCTCGACGACTGATCGACCCCGCGCGTCCAGCGCCGCGTTGTGCCTCACAGAACTCGGCTCATCTCCAGTTCTGATCGCGCGTCTCGTTCGCGTCGTTGGTGTTGTCCGGTGAGCGTGAACCCGTTGCGCTGGTACAGCCGTATCGCCGACCAGTTTCCTTCGGTGACCCAGAGCGTGGCGGTGTCGGCGAGCTCGCTTCGCGCCCATTCGAGCACTGCCTCGACAAGCAGGTCTGCGGCGCCTGTTCGTCTCGCCAAGGGATGTACCCACATCGCCAGAAGTTGGACGGTTGATGCGTCAGCGCCGTCGTGACTGCCGGCCACGATCCCGGACGCCTCGCCCTCGGTGACCTCCAAGATGAACGAAGGGCCCGGGTCGATCCAGCGAAACCAATCGGGGGTTGTCCGAGCGAGCTCGCGTTGATGGGTGGACCCAAAGGCGTCGGGCTGATCGGTGAGTGCCTGCAGGCGTAATGACCGCAGCGTCACTTCGTCGCCAGTGACTGCGCGTCGTACCTTCACCGCGCCGATGGTGGCAGAGCAACACCTCGTGCGCAAACGCTTTGCGGCGCGCGGAAGTCGCCGGACGCCGGAATCGTGAACCCTGTGCTGGTCGTAAGCTGGCGACGTGACCTCATTGACCGCCGCACCGCCGCTCGAACCCCAGGTGTATCTCGTCGGGCGCCGCTCCACGTTGCTCGTCGATGCTGCTCGCGACAACCGCTTGCTGGGCGTCGACATCTGGTATCCCGCGATTGTGGCCGATGAGCCGCTCGCCACCTATGAGCTGTTGCCGGGCGTTGCGTTCGAGTCGGCCGGCGCACGCCATGAGCCCGAAGTGGCGCGTGGCAAGTTTCCGCTCGTGTTGTTCTCGCATGGTCGTACCGGCATGCGGTTCGCGTATTCGCTGCTCTCCGAGGCGCTTGCCGCGCGCGGCGCTGTCGTGGTGTCGGCAGATCATCCCGGCGACGCGCTGTCCGACTGGCTGCTCGGCACGAACGTGGATGATCGCACAAATGAGATGAACCGCGTCGCTGACGCCGGTTTCGTCCTCGACTCGATGCTGGCCGGCGCGGGACATACCACTGGTCTTCCCGACGATCTTCTCGAAGCGATCGACGACCAGCGCGTTGCGGCAGCGGGTCACTCGTACGGCGCCTATACCGCGTTGGCGATGGTGGCCGGAGCGCGTGGCGTTGCCTCGGACGATCGCGTCCGTGCCGTAATTGGCTTGCAGGCGTACACCCGCACGATGAGCGACGGCGCGATCGGTCGTGTGCATGTTCCGACCCTGCTCGTGGTATCCGAACTCGACACGGCGACCCCCGCCGAGAGCGATGCGGATCGGCCATGGGCCTTGCTACCCGGCGGGCCTGTGTGGCGGTTGGACCTTGCCGCCGCTGCACATCAGGCGGCGAGCGACATGGGTCTGTACGCCGAGTTGGCTCATCAGATTCCGGACCTGCCACAAATCGTTGTCGACTACCTTGAATCGAGCGCGGGTGACGCCGTTGCTCCCGGGCTGCGACCCTGGCGCGAGAGCCTCGTGTTGCAGACCCAGGCAATCTGGGCCTTTCTCGACATTGTGCTCAATATCGATCCCGCCAAGGGTGAGGCCGAGGCTGATCTTGTCGACCGGTGCGCAGGAGTTGCATTACAACGACGCTGATGCCGTCAGCAGCGCACGTCCCTGGACGGCACGATGCCCTTCGTGTTTTCCTCAGCGCCGCCACCTCCCTGGATGACGGTCGATGTCGGCGCAACTGTGGGGGCGACTGTGGCCGGTGTGGCCGCTGTGGCCGCTGTGGTCTTGGCCGTTGATTGAGTAGCCGCGGTCTGCGCACTCTGCTTTGGTATGTCGAGCAACGGCGCCCGGCCGCGGAACACCGCAAGTACGGCCTGCATATTCGGTCCGGTGACACGAGGAATCAAGACGTCGCTCCCGCTGCGCTCTTCGGGCTTCACCTCGATCTGGTACGAACGCAGATTGCTCTGGTCGAGACCTCGGATCACACCTGCGAACTGCAGCATCTTCTGTACGGTCAAGTCGGGGTCGGTCACAACATATTGCTGTGCCGTGCGGATCAGACCGCGGGCCACTGATGGCGTGTAGACGCCCGTGCTCAGCGCCTTGGCAACCAGCCGACGCAAGAAGTCTTGCTGGCGGGAGATGCGACCGAGGTCCGCGGCGGGATCTTCCTTCCACTTTCCCGTCTTCGGATCAAGGTATTCGTAATGGCGCGACCGTACGTAGGCGAGCGCGTGATCGCCACTCAATTTGTAGCAACCCGCGATGGGCACGTTGAGGCCGGTATGGGTGTCACGTGTTGGGTTGTCGAAGGGCAGCGACACTCCGCCGACAGCGTTGACGAGCGTCTGGAACGCGCAGAAGTCGACCTGTACGAAGTGATCGATGCCAATTCCGAAGTTGTCGTAAATCGTGCGGATGAGAATGGCCGGGTTGTTCCTTGTGTACGCAGTGTTGATTCGGTTGTCGCTGTCGGACCCATGAATGTGTACCCAGAGATCCCGGGGGAAGGACAGCACGGCGGCCTGACTCGTGGACGGGTCGACACGCATGATCATGATCGTGTCGCTGCGCTGACCGGCCGAGCTGCGATCGCCGAATGCGCCAGCGAATGGTGAATCTGGGGCGACGCACGCGTTGTTGTCCGCGCCGGTGATGAGAAAGTTCATCGCTTTGGGGTCAGCGTGAGGGAAGTTCTCGGTGGCACCAAGCTTTGCGCTATCGGCCTTTGCGAGGTTGACGACTGGTGACGATTTCTGCTGACTGCTCACGAACCGTTCGCCCATCAGCAACACTGCGGTGCCGGCGAAACAGGCCATCGCGATCAAGCAGTTGAGAACGAGAATGAACCGTTGCAGCCCCGTATGCCGAGGGTGCGATCTCTCAAAATTGTTCGGCATGACGGGTCAGACGCTAGTGCTCAGGGCGTTCAGAATCAGGGCAAGGTGTTGTCACTGCATGCGCAAACTCGCGAACGGCGCAACCGCTATGGGCAGGTCGCGCCCTTGGGTGGAACGATGCCCTTGACGATCTCCGTCGCGTTCGATGGGGGCAGCGTGGTGGTGGGCGTGAGCTTGCCGGGCTTGGTCGTGGTCGTAGCTGCGACGGTTGTTGTCGGCGGTGATGATGATGATGTTGTGGTCGTCGTGGAGCCACGCGGTTTGGCCGTGGTGGTGGTCACTGCGTCGGTGGTGGTAGCTCGCGCAATGGTGGTGGTCGTGTGCGGCACGCTCGTGGTCGTGGAATCGAATACCTGTGGCGGCGCCGCTGCGAGCTGCGCTTTCCCACGAAAGATCGCAAGGATCTGTTTCATGTTGGCACCGGTGAGTCGGGGTTCGATGACGGCGTTGCCGTTGATGTTCTTGCCAAGCCCCTCGACCTGGTAGGTCTGCAGGTCGTTGGGGTTGAGAGTTTTGAGCACGCCGGCGAACTCGAGTTCTTTGGCAATAGTGAGGTCGGGATCGACGACCACGTACTTCTGGGCGACGTTGATCAGTGTGCGCGCCCGCGAAATATTGAATGCGCCCTGCGAAAGCACCTTGGCGATCGTACGCCGCAAGAAGTCCTGCTGACGCGAGATGCGGCCGTAGTCGGCTGCTGGGTCTTCCTTCCACTGTCCCGTCTTGGGATCGAGGTACTCGTAGTGCCGGCTGCGTACGTACGCCAAGCCGGCCTCGCCGCTGAAGTTGAAGCAGCCGGGCGTCGGCACGTCGAGTCGTGTGTGCGAGTCACGAGCCGGATACTCGAACGGTACGCCGACGCCCCCAACGGAGTCGACCAACGACTTGAAGGCACAGAAGTCAATTTGAATGTAGTGCTGCACCGAGATGCCGAAGTTGGAGGAGATCGTGTTGATCAACTTCTGCGGATTGTTGATGCTGTATGCGCTGTTGATCCGGCTGTAGCCATTGCTGCCGTCGATCTTGACCCACAGATCTCTCGGGAACGAGAGAACGGCGGCACGGCTGGTGGACGGATCGACCCGCATGATCATGATGGTGTCGCTGCGCGCACCAAGGCCGGTGCGATCACCGAAGGCCGCATAGTACGGCGAGCTCGGCGACACACATGCGCCGTTGTCGGCACCGGTGATCAAGAAGTTCTTGGCATTGGGGTCGGCGTCGGGGAACGGTGGTGATGTCGTGGTGGGTCCCGACGTGGCGCCCTTCGAATCGGCGGTGGCGGGGGTCTCGATGCCCTGCGTCGTTGGTGTCGCTGCGATTTGCGAGGTCTTCTGGAGCCCATTGACCACGCTTTGGCCGAACACCAAACCAATCGCGCCGAGGAAGCAAGCCAGGGCGATGATGCTGTTGACGACAAGGATCGCGTACTGGCTGAGGTGACGATGCCTTGGCCTTCTCGGGCTGTCGCCTTGCTCTCGTTTCGCCCTTCGCGTACCCACAGCCGCCACGCTATCGCTGCCCGATAGGGCTTGGTTACGCGCCCTCACCAGTCGTGTGGGGGCCCCTCCGACTAGCGTGCGATGCAATGCGATCGAAGACCCCACCGCCCACGTGGATACAAAAGCTCGACACGTTGCACCTACTGACGCCGTTGCGGATTGCCATCGTTTTGACATTGGCCGTGTTGGCTACCATGCTCATCCGTCGCTTCGTGGTCCGCCTCCTGCGCAACATCTTCGCGAGAGCGACGTCATCGAACGACCCTCGGGCCGATGCTCGTCGCAAGGCGCTCAGTTCGTCGCTACGCGCCGCGCTTGTTGGCATCGTGTGGTCAACAGCGGTTATCACGGTTGTCAGCCAGCTCGGCATCAATATCGGTGCCTTCGTTGCTGTTGCCACAGTGATCGGCGGCGCAGTCGGATTTGGCGCGCAGATGCTCGTGCGCGATGTCATTGCTGGGTTCTTCGTCCTTGCCGATGACCAATATGGTCCCGGCGACGAAGTCGATCTCGGACATGCCGTCGGTGTGGTCGAGCGCGTCACCCTGCGTACCGCCCGCGTGCGCGACGCCGAAGGAACAATTTGGTACGTGCCCCACGGCAACGTGCTACGCGTGGGTAACGCGTCGAAATCGGCAACCGGACCGCTCGATGTGGAGGTCGCACGCAGCATGGACGGTGAGGTACTGCACGGCGTGGTTTCCAAACTGGCGCTGCTCCTTGCCGAGGACCCCGACGTCAAGCCGATGTTGGCCGGCGAACCAAAGATCGTGGGCATCACCGATCTTCTCGACGATCGCATCGTGTTTCGGGTGCGCGTCCCCACGCAGGCCGGCCGGCTCGATGAGGTCCGTCGCGCCTGGCGTGTGCTGGTGTTGCAAGCCTTCGCCGACGGCGACCTCATCGCGCCCGCGGCCACTGCCAACGTCTTGCGACTCGAGGCGCCCCCTGGCTCGCCGTCGGGCCCATTATGAGCAACGCGCGCATCTCGCACCGCAGAAAAACAATCGCCGCCACTTGCTGACCTCGGCGGGAAGTGTGTCGGCAGGTGGCGGCGAGAGCTGTTGGCTCTACCCGTGAGCTACTCCATCGGGCGGGACAGCGGGACTTCGGAATAACCGGTTGGGTATCGCCGGTGTTCTTTGTTGTGCTGGCATCATGGCAATTCGAGTGTTATGGCGATGTGATGAACGGTCAAAGGGATTGTGAGGGTTCACCAAGAGCGACCGTACAACTGAGTTCAGTGGCCGTCTCAACCTGGAGTTGCGCAACAGAACCCGCATCACAGATGTCGGCACGGCCGGCCTCGATTGCATGATGTAGCTCAGCAGGGGCGCGTACGATCAGCTGCTCGACGCCAGCGCGTTGACTGAGCTTGGCTTCGGTCTTGGCGCGCCGGACTTGGGCCAGCACTTCGCAGACAACGTCGAGGAGTGCCGGATTACCGGTGTCGTGGGCGGCGATGCCATCCATTTCTACTGAGGGCCATACGGCGAGGTGGATCGATCCGGTTTGCCACCAACTCCACACCTCCTCGGTGGTGAAGGGGATGAACGGGGCGAACAAGCGCTGAATCGTGCTGAGTGCGGCGCGCAGCGCCACCTGTGCGCTTTCCTCACCCACCTCGCCGTGCGTGCCGTAGGCGCGGCTCTTGACGAGTTCGACGTAGTCGTCACAGAACCACCAGAAGAACGCTTCCGTGCGTTCGAGTGAACGTGCGTAGTCGAAACCCACGAAAGCTGTCGTGCATTCGGCGACCACCGCAGACAACCGCGCCAGCATCGATGTGTCGATCGGGTCCGTCGCAATCGCGTTCGCGTCGGGGGCGCCGAAGGTGAGCACGAACTTGCTCACGTTGAGCAACTTCATCGCCAACTTGCGTCCCACCTTCATCTGATCTTCGGTCTGCGCAGTGTCCACGCCGGGCCGCGCTGACCCCGCCCAGTAACGCACGGCATCTGTGCTGTACTGGTCGAACAGGGCGATCGGCGTGACCACGTTGCCCTTGGACTTCGACATCTTCTTGCGGTCGGGGTCGAGGATCCAACCACTGATGGTTGCGTTGCGCCACGGTGCGGTGTTGTGCTCCCAATGGGCGCGCACAGTGGTGGCGAACAGCCATGTGCGGATGATGTCGTGCGCCTGCGCGCGCATGTCCATCGGGTACACGCGGGCGAACAGATCTGGGTCGTCTTCCCAACGGCCCGCGATCTCCGGGGTCAGCGACGATGTTGCCCACGTATCCATCACGTCGGGGTCGCCCATGAAGCCATTTGGCTCGCCGCGTTGGTCGTTGGTGTATCCGCACGGGCAGTCGGTGGACGGATCGATGGGCAGTTGTGACTCGAGCGGCACAAGTGGGTGGTCGTAGTCAGGGTTACCTTCGGCGTCGAGCGCGTACCACACGGGCAGCGGGACACCGAAGAATCGCTGGCGGCTGATGAGCCAGTCACCATTGAGTCCCTCGACCCAGTTGGTGTAGCGGTGCTGCATGTGCGCAGGGTGCCACGTGATCTCATTGGCGCGGGCGACGAGTGCCGCGCGCAGTTCGGGCTCGCGTCCGCCATTACGGATGTACCACTGGCGGCTCGACACGATCTCGAGCGGGCGTTCGCCGCGCTCGTAGAACTTCACCGGATGTGTGATCGGGCGTGGCTCGTCGAGCAGTTCGCCCGATTCACGGAGCATCTCGACGGTCTGCTTGTGCGCCTGCTTGGTGCTGCGTCCGACGAGTTGTTCGTAGCGCGAGAGGCCGTCGGGGTCGGTGATCCACGGCGCTTCGTTGAGGAGCCGCCCGTCGCGACCGACCACGGTACGGGTGGGCAGATTCAACTCGCGCCACCACGTGACGTCGGTGGTATCTCCGAACGTACAGATCATCGCGATGCCGGTGCCCTTTTCAGGGTCGGCCAACGGATGTGCGAGAACCGGAACTTCGACACCGAAGAGAGGTGTCCTCGCCGTCACCTTGCCGAACAACGCTTGATATCGCTCGTCGGAGGGATGCGCGACAAGAGCAACACATGCCGCAAGCAACTCGGGACGGGTGGTGTCGATGACGATGTCGCCGCCGCCGTCGCTGCGCCGGAACGCGATGTGGTGGTAGGAGCCAGCGACCTCGCGGTCTTCCATCTCGGCCTGAGCGACGGCGGTCTTGTAGTCGACGTCCCACAGCGTTGGCGCGTCTTGCGTATAGGCCTCGCCTCGCTGCAAATTGCGAAGGAAGGCGCGCTGGCTGGCTCGGCGTGATTGCTCATCAATGGTGGTGTACAGCAGCGACCAGTCGTACGACAGTCCCAAGCGACGCAGGATGTCTTCGAAGATGTGCTCGTCGTGTTCGACGAGCTCTTCGCAGAGTTCGATGAAGTTCGGCCGAGAGATGGCGATGGCCTGGTGGTCCTTCGGGGGCTCGCCCCGAAACGGGGGAACGAAGTCGGCGTCGTACGCAACAGACGGGTCACAACGGACCCCGAAGTAGTTCTGGACGCGACGCTCGGTTGCGAGGCCATTGTCGTCCCAGCCGATGGGGTAGAAGACCTTCTTACCCGCCATGCGCTGGTACCGGGCGATGGTGTCGGTGTGGGTGTAGCTGAAGACATGCCCGATGTGCAGCGAACCGCTGACGGTGGGGGGTGGCGTATCGATCGCGAAGACTTGATCGCGGGTGGCCGTTCGGTCGAACCGGTACGTGTCGTCGGCGGCCCACTGTGCTGCCCAGCGGTCTTCAATGCCTTCGAGCGAGGGCTTCTCCGGAATCGTCGTCATAGGCCAGCAAGGCTACAGAAGAGGCCCCGCCTATTCCGAGAGTTCTTCGTCCCGACGCGGGCGAAGTGCCTGCGTGACTCGGTCAGTCCAGTCGATGTCCTCGGTGCTTCCACCAGCGCGCTTGATCTCTTCGCGTTGCCGTGCGAGCACGACGGCCGCCTCCTGAACATTCGGTGTCAGCTCGCGAGCGGCGATGTCGGTGCGCAGTCGGCTCGCGAGTGCGGGGCTTGCGCCGCCAGTGCTGATTGCCATCGTGACAAGCCCTTGGCGGGCTACCGCGGGCAGGATGAACGAGCAATTCTGTGGATCGTCGGCGCTGTTGACCCACACGCCAGCAGCGCGGGCGTCGTTGGCCACGAGCGCGTTCAAGGCGGCGTCGCTGGTGGCCGTGAGCACGAGTCGGTAGTTGGCCGCGTCGCCCGCCCGGTACGGGCGTAGCTCTGTGTGTGCAGCGATCGCTGAGAGGTCGGTGCGAATTTCGGGAGCCACCACGGTGATCCGCGCGCCAGCTGCGACGAGGCCGGTCGCCTTGCGAAAAGCGATCAAACCTCCACCGACGACGAGCACCGATATATCGGTCAAGTCGAGGAAGACGGGGTAGTTAAATGGCATCCCGGCAAGCTACTACCGTGTAATTCTTAAAACCTGATCGGTTTTGTCGGATTTATGGTAGAACGTTGTCCATGTCGCTGGTTTCGTTCCCGGAAACACTGAGCACCGAGCATCCCGCAGACACTCTGAAGTGGGCCGCCGAGCAATACGGCGCTGGAAGTCTGGTGGTCACTGCAAGCTTCGAAGACGCTGTGTTGGTGCACGTTGCCGCTACCGCGGTGCCAGGCGTCGAGATCGTGCTGCTCGACACGCAGTACCTCTTTGCCGAGACCAAATGGCTCGTCGACGAACTCACCAAGCAACTCGATCTCAACCTGAAGATCGTGAATCCGTTGCCATCAGTGCAACCTGACAACTTGTGGCAGACCGATGTCGAAGCGTGCTGCGCTGTACGCAAGGTGGAGCCACTGCAGCGTGCGCTCGAAGGGAAGGCTGCTTGGGTCACTGGCGTGCGCCGAGTTGATGGTCCGACACGAGCGAACACACCGATCGCCAGCTTCGACATCGGTCGCAACATCGTCAAGATCAACCCGCTTGCCGGGTTCACCGACGACGACATGTTGTTGTATGCCCAGCTCCATGACCTGCTGGCCAACCCACTGA
Organism: Actinomycetota bacterium; assembly: GCA_043743395.1. Lineage (GTDB taxonomy): Bacteria > Actinomycetota > Acidimicrobiia > Acidimicrobiales > Ilumatobacteraceae > WLMZ01. The sequence continues at coordinate 11,664 of JAYTWP010000164.1, forward strand.
CCGTGTGCGGCTATCCGTCGATTGGGTGTTGGCCCTGCACTCGCCCCGTTGCCCCAGGGGAAGATCGTCGCGGTGGTCGCTGGGCCGGAAATGCCAAGACCGAATGTGGGCTGCACGGATGAGCACCACCACGCATCTCGAAGCGCTCACCGACGAGGCCATCACGATCATCCGCGAAGTTGCAACCGAGTGCCAGAACCCCGTGTTGTTGTTCAGCGGCGGCAAGGACTCGGCGGTGTTGTTGCATCTTGCGGTGCTCGCGTTCGCTCCAGCGCGCCTGCCGTTTCCGGTGATGCACGTTGATACCGGTCACAACTTCGCAGAGGTCATCGAGTACCGCGATGAGTTCGTACGCCAGCTTGGCGCGCGTCTCGTCGTTGCGAGTGTGCAGGAGAGCATTGACAAGGGCCGGGTCGTTGAGGATACGGGCCCACGCGCAAGTCGTAACCGGTTGCAGTCGGTCACGTTGCTCGACGCAATGATCGAACACGGCTTCGACGCTGCCTTCGGCGGCGGACGACGCGATGAGGACAAAGCGCGCGCCAAAGAACGCATCCTCAGCTTCCGCGATCGCCAAGGTCGTTGGGATCCCCGCCAGCAACGCCCGGAACCGTGGGATGTGCTCAACGCGCGCATTCGCAAGGGTGAACAGCTTCGCGCCTTCCCGCTCTCGAACTGGACCGAGCTCGATATCTGGCAGTACATCGCTGCACACGACGTAGCGCTCCCGTCGATCTACTACTCGCACACCCGCACGGTGGTCGAGCGCGACGGCATGTTGCTGGCGGTTGGTGGTCCTGTTGTGCCTGAGCCTGACGAGGTGCCGTATGAGGCAGTCGTGCGGTATCGCACTGTCGGCGATGCGAGTTGCACCGGCGCCGTCGAGTCGACCGCAGCAAATGTCCACGATGTGATTGCCGAAGTCGCAGCTGCGCGCATCACCGAGCGTGGCGCGACCCGGGCCGACGACACCTTCAGCGAATCCGCGATGGAAGACCGTAAACGAGAGGGATACTTCTGATGACGACTACGACAGCAACGTCGGTCGCGTTGCGCGGCACCCTTCGTGTTGCCACGGCGGGCTCGGTCGACGATGGCAAGAGCACCCTCATCGGGCGCTTGCTGCACGACACCAAAACGGTGTTCGAGGATCAACTCGCCGCTGTGGTGAAGGCCAGCCGCCGCTACGGAGATGGCGAGACCAACTTGGCCCTCCTCACCGATGGCTTGCGGGCCGAGCGTGAGCAAGGGATCACGATCGATGTCGCGCATCGCTATTTCGCGACGCCGCGCCGCAGCTTCATCGTCGCCGACACTCCCGGGCACGCTCAGTACACGCGCAATATGGTGACAGGCGCATCCAACGCCGATGTCGCGATTGTGTTGGTCGACGCTCGCCATGGTGTGCTCGAGCAGACGCGTCGTCACGCCTTCATTGCGACATTGCTCGGGGTGAAGGCGATCGTGCTCGCCGTCAACAAGATGGATCTCATCGATTGGGACGAAGCCGAGTTCGAATGCATCGCCAAAGAGGTGTCCGAGTACGTGAGCGCGCTGCCAACTCCGGTGCCGGTGGTACCGATCCCGCTCTCGGCACTCCTGGGTGACAACGTGGTCGATACTTCCTCGAACACAACGTGGTACGACGGTCCGCCGCTGCTGCAGTGGCTCGAAGAATTCGACGCACTTCCGCGCCGCGAGGTCGGCGGTCGTTTGCACGTGCAGCGCGTGATTCGCCCTCAGGGCGGAGCGTACGCTGACTTTCGGGGTTATGCCGGCGTCGTCAACGGCGGCGGGCTGTCGGTGGGAGACGCTGTCAGGGTCGAGCCCGCCGGAATCAGTACCACCATCACAGCACTGCACCGCGCGGGTAAGTCGATCGAGGATGCCGCGAGCGGTCACGCCGTAGTGATCGAGTTGGCGTCCAACGTCGATGTCGCCAGAGGCGATGTCCTCGTCGTCTCCAGTGGCCGTGTCGCCCCAAGTGTCGGCGAGACCGTTGAGGCCGATGTGTGTTGGATGGTGGAGCAGCCGCTCACCGTCGGTAGCCGTTGGTGGTTCAAGCACGGCAGCCGTACCGGCCGAGCGACGGTCACCGCCATCGACTACCGCCACGATCTCGCGTCGCTCGATCGCGAGCCGACGCACGAACTCGCTCTCAACTCGCTCGGCCGGGTCCGTCTATTGCTCAGCGAGCCCATCGTGGCCGATCGATACGTGGACAATCCCGAGGGCGGTCGGATGATCCTGATCGACGAAGCATCGAACTCCACCGCTGGCGCCGCCATGATCACGGCAGTGACCCGATGACAGGGCCCGTTGACCCGACTGAGGTCGCTCGCATTGGCCACGTTGCGCTTGTTGGCGCGGGTCCTGGCGATGCCGAGCTGCTGACAGTGAAGGCCGCTCGACTGCTCAAGGCTGCCGATGTCGTTGTGCACGATGCGTTGGTCGGTAGCGACGTGCTCGCGTTGGTGCCGCACCATGCCGAACTGATCGATGTTGGTAAGCGCGCCGGTCAGAGCGTCGCGCAGGATCTCATCAACGTGTTGTTGGTGCGTCTCGCTCTCGACGGCCGGCGGGTCGTTCGTCTCAAGGGCGGCGATCCGTTCGTGTTCGGTCGCGGCGGTGAAGAGGCGCTGGCCCTCGCCGCTGCAGGCATTGAATGCGAGATCGTGCCCGGAATCTCGTCAGCAATGGCAGCTCCAGCAGCCGCTGGCATTCCTGTCACCCAGAGGGCAATGTCGGCCTCGTTCACGGTGGTCACCGGGCACCGCCAACACGGAGAGATGCCCGTCAATTGGGCTGCCCTCGCGCAAGCTGGCGGCACGATCGTGGTACTGATGGGCGTAGCCGAACGCGGTGTTATCGCTGCGGCGCTCATGGCCGGTGGAATGGCGCCGGATATTCCCGTTGCTGCGATTCAGCGGGCGACGACGGCCGACCAGGTGGCGAACCGTTGCCGCCTCGATGAGCTTGCGGAGATGGCAGTAGAGGCCCCGGCGACACTGGTGATCGGTGCTGTCGCCGCACTTAATGTCTGTGAGGTCGTGGCAGGAGCCGCCTACGCTGTCGGCTGATGCTGCATCTCTACGACACTGCAACCCAGACCGTGCATCCGCTCGCGATGCGCGAACCCGGCGTCGTGAGCATCTACCTCTGCGGGCCCACGGTGTACGGCCCGCCGCACCTCGGTCACGGGCGCGCCACCTTGGTGTACGACGTCTTGCGCCGGTACCTGGAGTGGACCGGTCTGCGCGTTCGTTTGGTGAGCAACATCACCGACATCGACGACCAAATCATCAATCGGGCCGAGCGGGAGAACCGGCCGTGGCAAGAGATCACGCATGCGTGCGAGGACGTCTGGTTCCGGGCAATGGCGGGCCTCAACGTTGCTCGCCCCACCGATGTTCCCCACGCCACGGCATACGTCGACAAGATGGTCGAGATGATCGGCCAACTCATCGAGATCGGCCGGGCCTACACCACCGCCGATGGGGTGTACCTCAGTGTCGAAACGGTCGAGGACTATGGGCTCTTGGCAAACCAGAGTCTGAACGGAATGCTCGCCGGCGGCGGCGATCGTGAAGTGTTCGGGGCCGACAACAAACGGCATCCCGCTGACTTTGCATTGTGGAAGATCAGCAAGCCGGGTGAGCCGAGTTGGCCGGCGCCGTGGGGCGACGGTCGGCCCGGCTGGCACAGCGAGTGCGTCGTCATGAGCCTTGACATTCTCGGCGAAGGGTTCGACCTGCATTGCGGTGGCATGGACCTGAAGTTCCCGCATCACGAGAACGAACGCGCCCAGGCCGTCGCGCTTGGCAAGCGGTTCGCCAATCATTGGATGCACAACGGCTTCGTGGTCGATGCCGAGGGCGAGAAGATGTCGAAGAGTCTCGGCAACGTGACGAACCTGCTCGACCTCATCGAGCACTACGACGCTCGCGCTTATCGCATGTTGTTGTTGCAGACCCACTACCGGGGTCCGGTCAGGGTTGGGCAGGACAACATCGATGCATCGGTAAAGGCCTTGGCCGGTCTCGATTCATTCGCGGCACGCACGTCGGCGGCCATGGCCGATCCGGCAACGATCGCCGATGCCGATGTTCTCGCCCAGTTCCGTGGCCGTATGGATGACGACCTCGATACGCCGAACGCGATGGCGTTGCTGTTCGACACGGTGCGTCGCGCGAACGCGGCACTCGATGCTGGCGAGGTGACGACTGCGGGTTCGTTGGCCATGGGGGTCCATGAGATGTGCACCGCCATTGGCTTGGTCCTCAAGGCCGAGGGCGATATCCCGGCCGAGGTGCTCGAGATGGCGAGCGCGCTGGACGCAGCTCGTGCGGCAAAGGATTTCGGCGCCGCGGATGCCCTCCGTGCACAACTCCAGGCCCAAGGCTGGTTGGTCGAGACCACCAAACAGGGAACCTCGGTCAGGCGCTGAGGCCGTCGCTTGGTGCTCGATGCCCCGACATGTTGGGATTTCGCCGCCGGAGGTGGCACGATTGAAGTCCGTGTCCCGCCCTGATGCCACTGCCCGAACCCCGCTGCCGCGGGGGTTCTGGATCATCTGGACAACGGTTGCCCTCGATCTGGTCGGCTTTGGCATCGTGGCGCCAATCCTCGGTCGGTACGCGGAGCGCTTTGGTGCCAACCCATTCACGGTTGGGCTGTTGTTCGCCTCGTTCTCGCTGGCGCAATTCGCGTGCGCCCCACTGCTCGGCCGACTCAGTGACCGCATCGGTCGCAAGCCGATCATCTTGTTGTCTCTTTTTGGTACGGCCGTCGGCAGCATCATCACGGGCGCCGCCGGGGCGCTGTGGATCTTGTTCCTCGGTCGCATCATCGACGGCGCTTCGGGGGCGAGCGTTTCCGTGGCACAAGGAGCCGTTGCCGATGTCGTCGAGCCTCAAGACCGACCGCGCGCCTTCGGCTTGCTGGGTGCTGCCTTCGGTGTCGGGTTCGTCTTTGGCCCGGCGCTCGGTGCGTTGTCGGCGCTGCGCGGCCCACATTTGCCGTTCTACGTTGCCGGTGCAGTTGCCTTCATCAACGGCTGCGTTGCCATTGTTCGTCTGCCGGAAACGCATCACGAGAGGGGGCCCCGACGGCCCGCCGAGAAGTCTGTGCACTCGGCAACCCTGTGGCGGCTCGTGTCGGTGGCCTTCATCGCTGTGGCCGCGTTCAGCGGCTTCGAGGCCACGTTTGCCTTGCTCGCCGAACGTCGCTTCAACTTGAACGAAGGCGGCATTGCAGTCGTCTTCGTGTGCATTGGCCTTTTCCTCGTTGTTGTGCAGGGCGGGGTGATCAGACCCATCGGAGCCAAGATCGGTGTTCATAATTCGGTGACAACTGGTTTGGTGCTCAACTCGGGTGGCCTCGTCGTCCTCGCGTTCGCCACATCGTGGGCCGTGCTCGTGCCCGGTCTGGTCTTGTTGACACTCGGGCAAGGTCTCACCACCCCAAACTTCACCGCACTGGTCACGAGCGGAGTGGCACCGCGCCAACGCGGTGAGGCTCTTGGCTTTCAGCAGAGCGCCAGCGCGCTGGCCCGTGTGATCGGTCCCGCGCTCGCTGGATTCCTCTTTCATCACGCGGGTATCCCCACGCCGTATCTCGTGGCTGCGGCGATGTGTGGCGTTGGCCTCGCGGTGTTGAACTGGAACCGTGGTACGTGACCGAATCAGTCGCTGATCCGCCTGCCCTCGGGCGACTCGCCGAGCTGGACCGACGTTGGATTCCGTCAGGCCTGGTGGAGTTCGACGTGACCCGTACGAACAAGATGGGGTACCAGCCCGGTCTTGATGGTCTGCGCGCGATCAGCGTGATCGCGGTGATGCTCTACCACGGCGGGTTTGTGTGGATGCGAGGCGGATTCTTCGGCGTCGAGGTCTTCTTCGTAGTGTCCGGTTACCTCATCACGTCGTTGCTTCTCGACGAACGCGAACACAACCAACGCGTCAACCTCGGTCAGTTCTGGTTGCGTCGGGCACGACGTCTGTTGCCGGCGCTGTTCACGATGTTGCTTGCCGTGTCGTTGTGGGCGAGCTTGTTCGGTAGTGCCGAACAACAGTCCACGCTGAGACGCGACCTGCCATGGTCGATCTTCTACCTCGGCAACTGGGGCCAGATCCTCGGCCGGGCACCGTACTTTGCAACGGCGGACCCCCCATTGCTTCGGCATCTTTGGTCGCTCGCAGTCGAAGAGCAGTGGTATCTGATCTGGCCGCTGGTGTTCGTGGCGGCAATGGCGATCGGCACCAAGCGTTTGCGCACTCGCAGCGTGGCCTTCGCGTCGGCGTCGGCTTCCTTGATGGTGTTGATCTTCGTGCTTCATGCCACCTCGCCGGCGAGTGGAACAATCTCGATCTTGGGCCATCAGGCCAACCGCACCAACTTCATGTACCTCAGCACATTCACGCGCGCGAGCGGACTGTTGCTCGGCGCAAGTTGTGCGTTCGTGTGGCGACCGTGGCGGTCGCACCGACCGATGCGCAAGTTCGGAACGCGCCTCGATCCGACAGGCGCCGCTGCGCTGACGTTGCTCGTGTGCATCATGAGTGTCGCCGAACTCACATCGGGCTATGTCTATCAATGGCTACTCGCCACGGTGTCGATCTTGTCGATCGTGACGATTGCGGTGGTGGTACATCCGGCGGCAGTGGGCTTCCGTTCGATCATGAGTTGGCGGCCACTCGTCGAGATCGGTCGGCGCTCATACGGCCTCTATCTGTGGCACTGGCCGATCTTCGTCTTCGGACACATCTACCACTCCGGCAGTTACCTCAAGTTCGTCCTCGGCATGGCAGTAACTGTGGCCGTTTCAGAGGCCTCATACCAATACGTCGAGACCCCGATCCGAAAGGGAGCGCTGCAGAAGTGGATGCACGATCAGCGCGCCGCGATGGGTGGCGACCGTATCCGCCGTGTGCGCATCACGGTTTCTGCGCTCAGTGGTCTCGTTGTTGCCGTGTTGGGCCTCACGATGTTCTATACATCGGTCGATCGCTTCGATCCCGCAGCAGGCGGAGTTGACGCGTCGTTCGTGCCGCCGACCGTGTCCACTGCGCCGGCGGGTGCGGTCGTCACCACGCTGCCCACGAACCCCGCATCGAGTGTTCCCGGCGCAGTCGCCTCGACCACGATGCCCACTGGACTGCCGCGTCGAGTGACAGTGGTGGGCGATTCGCAGGCCCATTCGTTGGCGATCAACCTGCCATCGGGCATTGCGGGCACGTTCACCATCAGCGATGGTTCTGTCGAAGGCTGCGGGGTCTACGACACGGGCAACGTCATCTCGTTGCGCGCGACATTCAAGCGGTCGTTTGGTAACTGCACCGGATGGGCGGCCAAGTGGGGGCGTTCCGCCGCAACTGCAAAAGCTGACATTGCGCTTGTGGTGCTCGGTGCGTGGGATGTGTTCGATGTGAAGCTGCCGGACAAAACGTTGGTGTTCGCGACGCCGCAGGCGGACGCGTATTACCTCACCCAACTGCAGACAGGTATCGATGCACTGAAAGCGGCAGGGGCACACGTCGCGCTGCTCGAGGTGGCGTGCATGCGCCCCAAGGACGTGAAGGGCGCTGGAGTTCCTGCTTTGCCCGAGCGCGCGGACGACGCGCGCACCGGCCACGTCAATCTGCTCTTACGCCAGGCTGCGGCCGGCGATCCGACCCACGTTACCTTTGTGGCCGGACCGACGCAGTGGTGTCACGACGAAGCGATCAGCACCAATCTCGGGTACCGATGGGACGGCGTACACGTGTACAAACCCGGCGCCAATCTCATCTATCAAACGATCGCACCACGCCTGCTCGAGATTCCGGTGACGACCCACTGATTTGACGACCCACTGACGTTTCGTCGAGCGGCGGTCTCATCGCCCACTCGTCAGCTCTTGGCCGCCTTGCACGGCGATGCGCTGCAGACGTCGATCAGTGTGTCGTCGAACAAGAACGCGGCCTTCTGTTTGCGCACTGAGGGGTCGCGGCGTGGATCTTCGTGCGGATCGCGGCCTGTGGTTGGTTGCAGTCCTTCGAGAGGAATCGGGTCGCTGCCGCTGTCCCAGACGATGATCGCTGAACCCTTGCTCGGATATGTCGTGGACTCGAGTCCCCAGCCCGGCTCCTTCTCACGGCTTCGGCCGTCGGTGGTGACGGGCCGGTGGATCGTGAGCCCGATCGTTCGCGCGGCCACCATCGCCGACAGTTCGGTCACCTGCCAGTCGCCGAAGGCAATATCGAACAACACGGTCTTTGCCGGTGTTTGTGCAAATGGTTGAGCAATGAGGTGCTGCACGTAGCCGCCGCCCTCGCCCCGATCCCACAGCATCTGAAGGAGATCGAGGATGATCATCCGGTCGAGGTCATTGGGATATGCGGGCTTGAATACCGCTTCGTACTCGGTAAAGTCAACGCTGCGTGGTAACAGCAAGCTGTAATTGATACCCGTGACGCCGAGTGTGGCTCGCTCGATGTCGGGCGACACTGCGGCGAGCATGATGCCCATGATGCCGCCTTGACTATTGCCGTCGTAGTCGAGGTGGGTGGTGTCGATCATCGGAGTGCCATTTGCTCGCTTGAGCTGGGGCACCGTTGAGAGGCCACCATTGCGCGTCATCAACCGGCCGAGGAAGATCTGGTTGAGCACGCCTTGTTGCAGCCGATCGGCCACGGTTGGGAAGTTGCCGATGCTGCCGAGCGTGGCAGCGGCGTTGCCGATGTCGTCCTCACTCATGCCCGCCCACTTCGTGGCGCAGAAGACCACGTTGCTCTCATTTGCAAATGCACGGACATTGCCGGCGTTGATCTCGTCGTTACTGCCGAGCAGGCCGTGCCCATATTCCACCAGATGAGCAGGTGTGGCTGCGGCGATAGTCGCCGTAGACACATTGCACAAGAAGCCAGCCTCGAGGGTGCCGTTCTGGATTGGTAGCGCGTCGGCTGTGGCGTTGGGTGCGTAGGCGAAGTGGTTGCCAGGTCCGCCGTCTTTTTCGAGGAAGTTCGGCACCGTATACGTGCCGACAATCTGAAAGGCGATGTTGTCATCGGTACCGGTCTTGACCTCGGTGACTTTGAACGCCGGCGCCTTGTCGCCGAGCGCGGCGAGTGCCTGATCGCGGATGCTGAGCATGCGCCCGCTGATGTTGCGTTGACTGGCGACCGTGAAGTCCCACGCGAGATACGTGTCCTTACGGTCCACGCCTGCAGCTGCGAGAGCGCTGAACGTTGCCTCCATCGCGGGGCGGCGTGCCTCGAGCGCATCGCTCGCGAGGCGATCGCGGTAGGCCCGAAAGATTGCGCCTGGTTCGATCGGCTTGCCCACGGCGTCCTTCATCGCGCGCAGAGCCGCCGCGTAGTGGTGACCCTCACGTAAGACAACTGCGGGATGAATGACGATCAGCCGATCGCCGGCCGAGCCAGCCTTTGCGTCCAGTTCTGCCCATAGGGGTATGCGACTGCCGTCGGCTGTGTCGATGAGGACGACCGATGCGTCGGCAGCGACCGACGCGGCAAGATCGGTCCACGACGGAAGCTTCGAAGCCGCCGCATCGATGCCCGGTACGAACGCGAGCAAGGTGCTGTTCGGGCTGAAGCCGTCGTTGCGGTTCCATTCGGTGAAGTCGATCGCAACGCCGTCCTTGTTCGCCAACGATGCATCGGTGGGCAGGTTGACGCGCAGGCCTGTGTCGCTTGCGGTGTCGGCCTTGGTGAAGTTGTTACTGGGGAAGGGCAACAAGCACTGGCGGCCGTCGAGCGGATCACACCCAGCCTTGCTGGCAGCGAGTGCGGTCGCAATTGCCAGACTCGTGGCGGAGTCGGGTGTGGTGAGTGCGGCCAGCGCGCTGTCGGGTGTCGCTGTGCCGGGAGCGCTCGATGGCGTCGACGTCGCCGGCACTGTGGTGCCACCTGTGTTCTTGGTGCTGCTGCTCGAACAGGAAGTCACGATCAGCGACAGCGCCACAAGCGCCGACACACCCTTGACGATCGAGAAGGTGACGATCGAGAAGGTGACGAACGAGACGTTGTCGCACGAGAAGGGGACCTTGGATGACTTCGGCATGGATGACTTCCGCATGGTTCATCTCCGATTGAGAAAATTTGGACGACCTCAACTCTCACACATGAGGTGGTTGCAACCGCAGGTTACCGGCTAGTAACTTATGTCGTATGGCTGACTTCTCACTCACTCTCAACGAAGACCAACTGCAGATCCAGAAGTGGGTGCACGACTTCGCCGAAGGCGTCATTCGTCCCGCCGCCCACGAATGGGACGAGGCCGAGGAGTTCCCGTGGCCCGTCGTTCAAGAAGCCGCAAAGATCGGCTTGTACGGCGTCGACTTCTTGATGAACGCTATGGGCGACAACACTGGCCTCACACTGCCCGTCGCCATCGAGGAATTGTTCTGGGGCGACGCAGGCATCGGCATGGCGATCATGGGTTCAGCGCTTGCCGCAGCGGGTATCTCCGGCAATGGCACCACCGAACAGGTCTTCGAGTGGATCCCGCAGTGCTATGGAACGGCCGACGACGTCAAGCTTGGCGCGTTCTGCGTGAGCGAGCCCGACGCGGGTAGCGATGTGTCGTCGCTGCGTACCCGCGCGGTATACGACCAAGCCAGCGACGAATGGGTCCTCAACGGAACGAAAGCGTGGATCACCAACGGCGGCATTGCCAACATTCACGTCGTTGTCGCTGCCGTCGAACCCGACCTCAAAGGTCGCGGTCAGGCGAGTTTCGTCATCCCGCCGAACACCAAGGGTTTGAGCCAGGGGCTGAAGTATAAGAAGCACGGCATTCGTGCGTCGCATACTGCCGAGGTCGTGCTCGACGACGTTCGTATTCCGGGTAGTTGCTTGCTCGGTGGCAAAGAGAAGCTCGACGCGAAATTGGCCCGTGCACGCGAGCGCGGACACAGCGGTGAGAAGCAGCCGGCAATGGCAACGTTCGAGGCGACCCGCCCATCGGTCGGCGCGCAGGCCCTCGGTATCGCCCGTGCCGCGTACGAGTACGCGCTCGACTACGCCAAAGAGCGTCAGGCATTCGGCAAGCCGATCATCATGAATCAGGCGATCGCGTTCAAGCTCGCGAACATGATCACTGAGATCGAGGCGTCGCGTCTTTTGATCTGGCGTGCAGCGTGGCTGGCTCGCAACGGCGGCTTCAAGAACGCCGAAGGTTCGATGAGCAAGTACAAGGCGTCAGAGACGGCGGTGTGGGTCACCGAGGAAGCGATTCAGATTCTGGGTGGCTACGGCTACACGCGTGAATACCCCGTAGAGCGCTGGCACCGCGACGCCAAGATCCACACGATCTTCGAAGGGACTTCGGAGATCCAGCAGCTGGTGATCGCCCGGGCCATATCTGGCCTGCGTATCGAGTAGATCGGTTCGCTCGCCGGTCGACTTTATCAGTCGACCAGTGACAAGTCCCTAGACATCGTCCCTAGGCAGATGTCATACCCCTTCGTTACAGTTCTCGCATGGCAACGCTGCGCGAGAAGCGACCGGGTGTGTGGGAGGTCCGTGTCTTCACGGGCTCCGATGCGCGTGGCCGTCCCACGCAGCTGTCGCGAACGATCCGCGGCGGCAAGCGCGATGCATTGAAGCTGGCGGCCGAGCTCGAGGTCGGCCCCGGCTGCGCATCGCCAGCGGGTCGGTCTGTCAGCGATGTGCTCGACGCATGGGTCGAACAGAACCTCGACACATGGGCGCCATCCTCGGCGCGCGATCAGCAGAGTCGCGTGCGGGCGATCAAGAAGGACCAGATCGCTCG
>JAYTWP010000165.1:0-1829 GCA_043743395.1 Actinomycetota bacterium
CCTCCACCGGTGACGGCGACGCTGAAGTAGAGCATCGCCGTGCGGGCGCGGCCGGGGATCAGTGCATCGAGACCGTTCATCACGATGTTGCCGCCATCGAGTGGCAGGATCGGGATGAGGTTGACGAGACCAATGACAGGCCCGGCCCACCACACTGCGAGCGACGGCGCTGTGCTGTACACCTCGTTGTGGTCGAGCGGGCTGACCCCCATGAGGGCGAGCACGATGACGCCCAATGTGATTTGCACTGCCGGACCGGCCAAAGAGATGCCAGCGCGCTCCCAACGCTTTAACGGGCGAGTTGGTTCGAACGATGCGTACCCGGCGAGGAAGTCGAGCGCGATGCTCGCCTTTGCCCCCGTAGCGCGAGCCGCAAACGCGTGCCCGAGCTCGTGGATGAGGGTGAAGATGCCCACGCAACCGGCGAGCCACAAACCCACTTCGCCTTGGTTGATGAACGCAAACAGTGCGAGCAGCATGACGAAGCCGGGCCGAACGTCGACCGGGAACCCGAAGATGCGCAGACTGGGCGCGGTGCTCATGGATCGAGCCTACGACGATCGCTTTCCAAAGGGGACGTGTTCGCGCACTCTTCTTCGGCACCGAACGGGCTCAACATCAGGGACAATCCTGGATGGACTGCTCTCATCGGGCACCCACCTCGTAGACTCGCTGACCGTGTCGTACGTCTACGCGTTCTCCCATAAGCATCGTCGTCCCCCTATGGAGTACAAGGATCTCCTCGGTGGCAAAGGGGCAAACCTCGCCGAAATGACGAGCGTGTTGAAGCTGCCCGTACCTCCCGGTTTCACTATTAGCACCGATGCGTGTCGGGTGTACATGCACGGCGGCTGGCCACAGGGCCTCGACGATGAGATTGCCAAGCAGATCGCGCAACTCGAGAAGACGATGAAGCGCCGCCTCGGCGATCCGTCGGACCCGTTGTTGGTCAGCGTTCGCTCGGGCGCCAAGTTCAGCATGCCGGGCATGATGGACACGGTCTTGAACCTTGGTCTGAATGACAAGAGCGTTCAGGGGCTCGCCGCGGTCACCAACGACCAGCGTTTCGCGTACGACAGCTACCGTCGGTTCATCGCCATGTACGGCCGCATCGTGCTCAACATCGCCGCCGAGCCGTTCGATCACGAGCTCGACCAGGCGAAGGCAACCGCTCGCGTCAAGACCGACGCCGAACTGCCCGCTGCCGCGCTCAAGAAGCTGTGCCAGTCGTACAAGGCGATCGTGAAGCAGCACACCGGCAAGGCGTTCCCACAAGATCCCGTGAAGCAGTTGCGCGGCGCCGTCGAAGCTGTGTTCAGTAGCTGGAACGGTGCGCGGGCCATTGCCTATCGTGTTCGTGAGCGCATCAGCCACGAGCTCGGTACAGCCGTCAACGTGCAGGTCATGGTGTTCGGTAACCGCGATCAGAACAGCGGCACGGGCGTTGGTTTTACCCGCAACGCGGCAACCGGCGAGAACAAGCCGTATGGCGACTTCCTGATCAACGCCCAGGGCGAGGATGTGGTTGCGGGAATTCGCAACACAGAAGATCTCGATCACATGAAGCTGCACTTCCCTGTGATCCATACCGAGCTGCTCAACATCTTCGATCGTCTTGAGCGGCATTACACCGACATGTGCGACACCGAGTTCACCATTGAGCAGGGCAAGCTCTGGATGCTGCAGACTCGCGTCGGCAAGCGAACGGGCGCAGCGGCTTTGCGCATGGCAGTCGACATGGCAAAGGGCAGCGGCAAGGGCGCGGCGCGGTGGAAGATCAGCCGCGACGAAGCGATCATGCGTGTCTCGGCTGAGCACCTCGATCAGGT
>JAYTWP010000166.1:0-2013 GCA_043743395.1 Actinomycetota bacterium
ACCTCGATCCCGCAGTTGCACTCGCACAGAATGCATGCGGTCTGCTTCCAATCAGCCGACGTTGAGGGCAGATTCTCTTGTGCTGTCATCGCCTCACCGTAGATCGTGGGGTATGGGGTCGCTACCGTATGTGATCTATGTCAAAGGTGCTTACCTCGCTGCCGGTTGGAGAACGAGTGGGCATTGCCTTCTCCGGTGGACTCGACACATCTGCCGCTGTCGCCTGGATGCGCGAGAAGGGCGCATTGCCCTACGCATACACGGCCGATCTCGGCCAGCAGGACGAAGACGATCTTCCGGGCGTGCCCGATCGAGCCAAGCAATACGGTGCCGAAGCAGCACGCATCGTCGATTGCCGCACCGAGCTCGTGCATGAAGGTCTCGTGGCCCTGCAGTGCGGCGCATTCCACATCAGTACCGCCGGCAAGACCTACTTCAACACCACCCCACTCGGGCGCGCTGTCACGGGCACGTTGCTGGTGCGCGCGATGCAAGAAGAAAGCGTGGACATCTGGGGCGACGGCAGCACATACAAGGGCAACGACATCGAGCGGTTCTATCGCTACGGCTTGCTCGTGAACCCGAACCTGCGTGTGTACAAGCCGTGGCTCGATGAGGCATTTGTCGGCGAACTCGGCGGTCGTTCTGAGATGAGCGAGTTCCTGATCCAACGCAAGCTGCCCTACCGCGATACTAAAGAGAAGGCGTACAGCACTGACGCCAACATTTGGGGCGCGACACATGAGGCCAAGCTGCTCGAGGAACTCGGCACGAGCATGGACGTTGTCGAGCCGATCATGGGCGTGGCGCACTACCGCGACGACGTGGACATCGCTGCAGAAACCATCAGCATCCGCTTCAACGAGGGATGGCCGGTGGCGCTCAATGGAGAGGAGTTCGAAAATCAGGTCGAGCTCGTCTCGGCAGCCAACACCATCGGTGGCCGCCACGGCCTGGGGATGAGCGACCAGATCGAGAACCGGATCATCGAAGCGAAGAGCCGTGGTATCTACGAAGCGCCTGGCCTCGCGTTGTTACACATCGCATACGAGCGGCTGATCACCGGCATTCACAATGAGGGCACACAAGAGAACTACCGCACGATGGGCCGCCGCCTCGGGCGTTTGTTGTACGAGGGACGCTGGTTCGATCCACAGAGCCTGATGCTGCGCGAGGCACTGCTGCGTTGGGTCGGCTCGGCTGTCACGGGCGAAGTCACGTTGCGGCTCCGGCGCGGCGACGACTACACAATCGTCGATACCACCGGCCCACACCTCACCTACGCACCCGAACGGCTCAGCATGGAAAAGGTCGACGACGCCGCGTTCGGCCCGCTCGACCGCATCGGCCAACTCACGATGCGCAACCTCGACATCGAGGACAGCCGCGCCAAGCTCGACGTGTACCGAAGCGTTGGCACACTCGGGCCGGGCGGACTGCTCGAGCTCGAGGGTGGCAAGTAGTAACGGTCAGCGGCGCTGCAGCGCCGCCACAATCCCGCCGAGCAATCGGGCACGGTCGGGCATCGTGTGAATCAACACGTATTCGTGGTCGGCGTGAGCACCGCCGCCGACGGCACCGAGACCGTCGAGCGTGTCCACACCCTTGGCCGCTGTGAAGTTGCCATCGGAGCCACCACCGACGCCCATACCGACCACTGGTGGTAGCCCCAGTTCCTCAGCGACGCGCACCGCGAGTGGAAACAGTGAGGCCGAGGCTGAGGCAGGCATTGGCGGGCGATTGATACCACCGAGCAGCTCGAGACGGGACTCGGCCAGCACCGGCTGCAACGAGGCCATAGCGGCCTCAATCCGTTCCTTCTCGCCCGCCGCTTCGACACGAACATCGATGGTGACCTGCGCGAGCGCTGGCACGACATTGTCGGCCGTGCCAACCGCGGCCATAGTCGGGGTCACCGTGGTACCAGTACGGGTGTCGCCAAACGTGCTGATGGTCAACACCTGATGCGCGGCCTCCACCAAGGCGTTGACACCCTTTTCGGGTTCGAGACCG
>JAYTWP010000167.1:0-3896 GCA_043743395.1 Actinomycetota bacterium
TTGGCGAGAACTCAGTGAATGCCACCGTCGCCGAGCGCGACAGCGACATGGGAGCGGGTGCCGTCTACCACGACAACCGCGTCACGATCACGGCCTACCAGCCCCGGAACTGAACCTCGCGGCGTTCGATGAACGCCGCGACCCCTTCATTGAAGTCGTCGGTGCGGCTTGCCAATTCCTGCGCCCACGCTTCGTCCTGGAACGCAGCTTGTCGATCGCTGTCGAGCGACCGGTTGAGCAACCATTTCGCCAGCGACACGGCCTTCGTGGGGCCGTTGGCGAGACGCGTGGCCCACTCGGTGGCGGCTGCGTCCAGTTCGGCCGCCGGCACGACCTTGTTGATGAGCCCGATCCGCTCGGCATCTGATGCAGACAGGTCGTCACCGAGGAAGATGAGCTCCTTCGCCTTGGGGAGCCCGATCATGCGCGGGAGTAAGTACGCCCCACCGCCATCTGGGGTGATGCCACGCCGTACGAATACCTCGATGAAGCGGGCCGTGTCGGAGGCGATGATGAGATCGCACGCCAATGCAATGTGCGCACCGATGCCAGCGGCGGTGCCATTGACCGCGACGATCACGGGCTTCTCACAGTCGAGAATGCTGGTCACCAAGCGTTGCGCACCGCGCCTGATGTTGCGGCCAACATCGCCCATCGTGCGCTCAGGCGCACCCTCTGGTCGCGGTGCCTCGGGGATGCGCGACACGCGCAGATCTGCACCCGTACAGAAGTGTTTGCCGTTCGCTGTGAGCACCACGACCCGCACGTTGAGGTCGCCGCTCGCGGCTTCGAAAAGATCGATCAATCGGTTGCGCTGATCGGGAGTGAGCGCGTTCGCTGCATCGGGACGGTTCAGGGTGATACGCGCAATGCCGGCTTCGCAGCTGTAGATGATGTCGTCAGGTTCGGTCATGGTGGGCCTTTCAGCGCGCAGTAACAGTGTGAGTGTCGCGCCCGCTACGCAACACGGTGCCCGGCGTGGCGCCGGTGGCCTCGCCGTTTTCGATGATCGAGACGCCGTTCACGAAGACCCGTGCGACGCCCTGGGACCCTGCCGTGAGTCGTGCCGAATTGCCGGGCAGGTCGGTGACGAGCGCAGCACCGTCGCTGTCGACGGTGATTGGATCGAACACGAAGATGTCGGCGATGGCGCCCTCTTTCAACACACCGCGGTCACGCAGGCCGAACAACGCCGCAGGAGCAGAGGTCATCAGTTGCACGGCCCGCTCGAGAGAGACGAGCTTGCGACCACGGAGACAGTCAGCAAGGAACCGTGTGGGATAGGGAGCCCCACACATCCGATCGAGATGGGCGCCGGCGTCGCTGCCACCGATCATCGCGCGCGGGTCGTTCCAGAGTTCGGCGCGCATCCGCCACGACTCGGCGTCGTCGTCCTGCGGCGTGGGCCACAGCACGGTACGACAATCATCGGCGCACACGATGTCGAGCAGCGTGCCAAAGTTACTGCGCCCACGTTCGACCGCAATGTCTTTGACGATACGACCCTTGAGGCCCTCGTTCGCGGTGGCGTAGGTGTCGCCGATAACGTACTCGCCCCAGTCGGCGAGACGGCGGAACACGCCCGCCGCTGGCGACTGTGACAGCTCGAGCAACCGCACACGCGTATCCGAGTCATTGAGACGCGCGATGCGCTCGGCCACGGGCACGCCCAACACTTGCTGCCAGCCCGGGATGAGCCAGATTCCACAGAACGTGGCGAAGCTCATGTTCATGGGTACCTGCACCGGCATCGTCAGAGCCACGACACGTCCGCCGAGCTCACTCGCACGATCGCTCGCCATGACCTGACGCGGAACGCGCTCGGGAACGCGAGAGTCGACCGACAGCACATTCCAGTTCATGGGGCGATTGGCCGCCGCGCTCATTCGCGCCAGCAGTTCAATCTCATCGTCGGCAAACTGATCGAGGCAGCCGGGCACAATGCCCTCGAGGGTGGTGCCTTCGTGCAGACCAGTCTCCTCGCACAGTGCCATCAGTTCGTCCGGTGTCGCCCAGCGACTTGCCACCGGCTCGCCTTCGCCGTCGCTGTGCGAGGTGCTGTTCGTGAACGAGAACCCCAGCGCTCCGGCACGGATCGCGGCACTGAGCTCAACACGCATGGCTTGCACCTGGGAAGGGTCAGCGGCGTTGCCGACAGCCTCACCACCCATCACGTAACGACGAATCGCGCAGTGCCCAACGAGGAATCCGGCGTTCACCGAAATGTTGCCGTCGAGACGGCCGAGGTAATCCGCGAAGCTTTCCCAACTCCAGTCGGTGCCATTCTCGAGCGCGGCCAACGGCATACCCTCGACCTTGGCCATCATCTTGCGCAGGTAGTCGGCATCGCCGGGGATCAACGGCGCCAACGTGAAGCCACAGTTACCGCCGATCACGGTGGTCACACCGTGATTGCTCGATGGACTCGCTGTCGGGTCCCACAACAACTGTGCGTCGTAGTGCGTGTGTGGGTCGACGATGCCCGGCGCTACGACGAGGCCACTGGCGTCGAAGACTTCGGTGGCTGGGTCGGTGATCGTGCCGATCGCGACGATTCGCCCGTCACGAACTGCAATGTCGGCAACGGCGCCCGGTGCACCGGTGCCATCGACGACCATGCCACCCTTGATGATGAGATCGAGCATTGTCCTGCTCTCCATTGGAGCTCCCCATTAGAATCTGACGGACCGTCAGATTCTAGACTGACGACGGCCCGGCACGGGTCACGAGGCGTGGCCCTGAACCAAGGGCCGAAGAGGGGACACCGCAATGTCGAAGCACTATCGCTTGTTGATCGGCGGCGAATGGGTCGACGGTGCCAATGGCACCTACAGCATCGTCAATCCGGCTACCGAAGGCGTCGTCGGCGAGGCCCCAGAGGCATCGGTGGATCAGGCGCTCGCAGCTGCCCGAGCAGCACAGGAAGCTTTTCCGAAATGGGCGCGCACCGCACCCGCAGAACGCGCTCGTCTCCTCGCCGCGGTCACCTCGAAACTACGCGAGCGTGCCGGCGATCTCGTGCCACTCATCATCAGCGAGACCGGCGCCACCGCCACCGTTGGCTCACGCATGCAGGTGCCCGTGGCCGTCGAGCGTTTCGAGCGCTATTCGCGCGGCGCGATGAAGGACCTCAACATTCCCCTCGCGCCATCACCAACGCAAGCCACTCCCCTCGCACCAGGCGGCCTCATCGGCGCTGTTGTCAACCGTCAACCGGTGGGTGTCGTGGCGTGCATCTCGCCGTACAACTTCCCGCTCGTGAACATGGTCGGCAAGATCGCGCCAGCCCTCGCGGTTGGCTGCACCGTGGTGATGAAGCCCGCCCCGCAGGACCCACTCGCTGTTATCGAGCTTGCCGAGATCATGCACGAAGTCGGCTTCCCCGCTGGTGTGGTGAATGTCATCACGTCGTCACGTCCCGAGCCGTCGGTCGCGCTCACCGAGACGCGCGACGTCGACATGGTCAGCTTCACCGGCTCCACAAGCGTTGGCGAGCGCATCTTCGAAGCTGGCGGTCGCTCGATGAAGCGCCTGTTGCTCGAACTCGGTGGCAAGGGTGCTGGCATCGTGCTCGCGGACGCGAACCTCGATCTCGCCGTAGGCGCGATCGGCAGCGTGTGGTCGTTCCACACTGGCCAGATCTGCACCGCGCCGACACGCGCGATCGTGCACAGCAGCCGCTACGACGAACTCGTCTCGCGCTTGGCGGGCTACGCCACCAACCTCAAGGTCGGCGACCCCACCGAAGCCGACACGCTTGTCGGCCCTGTCATCTCAGCCGTGCAGCGCGATCGCATCGAAAGCTATATTGCGGCGGGCGCCGCCGAGGGTGCCGAGATCGTGGTCGATGGTCGTCGCCCCGCACACATGGAACGCGGTTTCTACGTCGCGCCGAC
>JAYTWP010000168.1:0-3587 GCA_043743395.1 Actinomycetota bacterium
GCCGTGGTCGAGAGCTAATGGCCCGGGAGCTCGCCTTCACATCTTGTGGGGGCGAGTTCCCGGTTCTTCAATGAGACGTCGATGAGACAAGGACGAACCGGATGAATACTCCCCAGACAAGTGTAGGCCCGAGCTCAACCCGCACCCGACTGTCGGTTTCGTGGCTAACCGTTGGCCTCCTTGTGATTCTGATCGCCTACGCGGACGGCTTTTGGGTGACCTCGCTGCAGGGAACTGTCGGCGCGATCGAGCTCTCCCAAGAACCCTTTTCGCGTTGGCTCCGCGAGTCCACGATCATGGTGCCGTTCGTGTTTCTTGGCGTGTTGGCTGCGCTGGCGATTGCCCGACGGCTTGTAGGTGGGCATCGACGGTCGATTGTCAGATTGGGCGTTTCTGCGCTGTTGATCGTTGTCGTCGGTACCGCCGTCTGCGCGGCCGAACTCGGTGTGAGTTCTGCGTACAGCTACCACCTGCAGTCGCGCCAACTCGAGCAGCTTCACTCCGCTCACGCGGTGGCGGCACCGACGACGGTCGAGCGGTTCGATTCGAGCCCCGCAGGCAAGTGCCTAGGGCTTTGCATCGCAAAGCGCCTCACCGTGCAAACCCACGTTCGTGCGTTGAAGTACGGGGGACTGGTCATGCTGATCACGAACTTCGTTTTGGTTGGATGGGCACTCGCTTTGCGCGGCGGTCGCCTGTGGGTGCCGCGTGCAAGCAAAGTTGATCAGACCGATGAGCCGATCAACCGCGGCGCTTTGGCGGGCTCGCTCGCCTGAAACTGCGTTGCGATTTCGAGTGATGTGCTGCGGCGCAGACCGAGGTTGCGTTACCCGTGCACCGAGCCGTTCGGCATCGTTGCTCCCGTGAGGTCGGCGCGGTACAGGTTCGCGCCCGTGAGATTTGCAAAGCCAAGGTAGGCATTTGCAAGGTGGGTCTTGGAAAGGTCTGCGCCGGCCAGATTGGCGCCGGTGAGATTGGCGCCGGTGAGGTCGGCCGATGGTAGCCCGGCGTTCGAGAGATCGGCCGTCGTGAGATTCGCGCCCCTCAGGTTTGCTCCAGACAACTTCGCATGACTGAGATGAGCGCCGGTCAGGTTGGCATTGCTGAGATCCACTTCGGAGAGATCGGCTCGTGTGAGGTCGGCGTTTGTGAGATCGGCGCCCGAGCGAATCAGGAAGCCGTTGACCTTGCGAGTTGTCTTGTCGGTCGTGGTCGTCACAACCTGATTGGCCGTCGTGGTCGTCAATTTCGACCCGTTTGACGCACTCGATGAACTACTACAGCCAGCGGCGCTCAGCGTCAAAAGCGTCCAAAGAGCAGCGGTACGAGTTCGCATGACTCTGAACCGTAGCCCATCGAGGTGGCCCGTCTCACCGCGAACGACGCTGGCAGCCACATCTGCGCTGCGCCGGATCTCATGACTGAAATGTGACAGAATGCTCTAGTCCTACGACCATTGGCCCATTCAAGATACGCCCTAGTACAGGTAAGAATGTCTCACTGTGCAGGAAGAGACCATGAACGACAAAGTCATTCGGCTCAAGGGTGAAACCGTCAACCGTCGGCCGCGGACCACGCAGGTTCGGTTCAGCAGCGAAACGGGACGCTGGACAGCCAGCCGCAAGGTCGATGGTGCGTGGCACTGGCTCGGCGAATTCGCCTCGAGCACGGCCGCCTATGAAGCAACGCACAGCGCAGCAAGGTTGGCAACCTGTATCGACCAGCGCCAGCAAAGCATCTCGCGAGTGAGCTGAACGCGACAACTGTTTAGCGAGGGCGGCTTGCGCACATCATGTCCCAACAGTTGACGGCGGACACTCCAGAACCGACGTTGACCGCTGTACCCGCCGGGTCTCTGCCGTCGTCTGGATCGACGGCCTCTGAGGCGTGAGTTCAGCGCCCGAGGACCTACGACCATTGAGCATTTGAGTACTACCAATGACTCATTTACTCATCGGTCGCCGTGTTGCATTCTGTTGATAACAGCCGGGTATCTCAGACCCCGGTTCAACACAGCGGGCGGAATGCGCCTCGCGATCAAGAGCGACGGGTGAGTACCTCTACGTAACCAGCCCTGCTTTTGCGCGCCAGCAGTTTCTGCAGCGGACGAAACGAGGAACCATGAAAGTGCATACATACAAGAACGAACGATTGAAGCGGCTTCGCTGGACATCGCTCACTGTCATCGGCATGCTCGGTCTCGCGGCATGTGGGTCGGTGCCGCAGTCCGGCTCGCAGGCGGCGGCTCACGTAGCCGCCCGCCCCGCCGTTGTGACGGCGTGTCCCGGCAAGGTACGCCAGTACTACATCGCCGCCGACGAAGTGAATTGGGACTACGCGCCGAGCGGGATCAACAAGATTACAGGCCAGCCATTCGATGACACTGCCAATGTGTTCGTGGCACCAGGTCGCGATCGGGTCGGCAAGGTCTATAAGAAGTCGCAGTACCGCGAGTACACCGATGCCACGTTCACTCAGCTCAAGGCGCGACCGGCCAAGTGGCAGCATCTCGGTCTGCTCGGCCCGGCGATCGAGGCCGAAGTCGGTGACACGATCAAGGTCATCTTCAAGAACAACACCCAGTTCCCTGCGAGCGTGCACCCACATGGGGTGTTCTACACCAAGTCGAGCGAGGGAGCTCCGTACGATGACGGCACCGGGGCCGCCGACAAGGGCGACGACGCCGTGCAGCCTGGAACCAGCTACACCTATACATGGCAGGTTCCCGAGCGAGCAGGTCCCGGTCCGATGGAAGGTAGCTCCACGATGTGGATGTACCACTCGCACACAGACGAAGTGGGCGATACGAACGGTGGCCTCATGGGTCCAATGGTCGTCACCGCATGCGGTCGGGCAAAGGCAGATGGGTCACCCGCCGACGTGGACAAGGAGTTCATCGTGGACTTCAATGTCATCGATGAAAACGCGAGTATCTACCTCGAGACGAACCGCCTTGCGCTTGCCACTCCGCCCAAGGCCGACGACCCAGGCTTCATCGAGAGCAACAAGATGCACTCGATCAACGGCTACGTCTATGGCAACCTACCCGGTCTGACGATGAAGAAGGGCGACCGTGTTCGCTGGTATGTGATGGCGATGGGCACCGAGTTCGACGTGCACACACCGCACTGGCACGGCAATACGGTGCTGGTCGGTGGCATGCGTGCCGATGTGGTGTCGGTGCTTCCCGCAGAGATGCTGACCGCCGACATGGTGCCTGATGATGTTGGTACGTGGTTCTTCCATTGTCACGTGAACGACCACATCACGGCCGGCATGATGTCCACCTACACAGTCCTGCCCTCGTGACGTGATTCGGTAAATCACAACGAATACACACGAATCAATGAACTGAAGAAATGACACCCTCGGCGGTGGCTGGCTCTCTGAGTCGGTCACCGCCGAGGCGCGTCACGGCTTATTTGTACGAAACAGTGCTCGCACACGACTTAGTGCCTAGGCCCTTCGGGAGGCGCGAGCCGACTTGGCACCTAGGTCCATCGTCCCTAGGTAGGAGCTTTGTTAGGCACCATTTCGGACCGACCAATGTCCAATTGCCGTTGACAGTATCCGCTGTCACTCTGAGC
>JAYTWP010000169.1:0-5283 GCA_043743395.1 Actinomycetota bacterium
ACAGCGTTCGCCGCCCGCGCGCAACTTGGTGCGGCAGGCCTGCTTCGCACCAAGACCGATGGTCCTGCCGAGCACCTCTTCTTGTCGAGCGGCGACATCGGTTGGTTCGCCGATCTCGGTCGGCGCCTGCTGGGGCCCGAACTCGCGCACGCACAGGCGTGGGAGCCTCGCGACCCCGATGCAGACACAGCGACCGCGTCGACCGTGTCGACCGTGTCTACCGTGTCGTCATCTCGTGTTCGCTGATCCTCAACACCGTTCTCACCGATGAAACAAGGAGCCCTCATGGCCCGTCCCGATGGTCGTCAACCGAATGAACTTCGCCCGATCACATTCGAGCGCGACTACACAGAGATGGCCGCGGGCAGCGTGCTGGTGAGCTTCGGTCGCACCCGAGTGCTCTGCACGGCGAGCATCGATGAAGACGTACCGCGTTGGATGAAGGGTAAGGGGAAGGGTTGGGTCACTGCCGAGTACTCGATGCTGCCCGGCTCGTCACCCGAGCGCGTCGACCGCGAGGCTGCCAAGGGCAAGCAGAGTGGGCGCACGGTCGAGATTCAGCGGTTGATCGGCCGTTCGCTACGCGCCGCGTGCGACATGCGTCTCTTGGGCGAACGTCAGGTGGTTGTCGACTGCGACGTATTGCAGGCCGATGGTGGCACGCGCACGGCCAGCATCTGTGGCGGGTATCTCGCGCTGCACGACGCACTCACTCGGTTGGTGCAGAACAAAGCAATCAGTGCCCAGCCGTTGCATTCGTACTGCGGCGCGATCAGCGTCGGCATCGTCGGTGGTGTACCCGTGCTCGATCTGCCCTACATAGAAGACAGCCGCGCGGAGGTCGACATGAACGTGGTCATGCTCAAACGCCTTGCTTTGGTTGGCGGCCAGCCTGCCGATGCTCAGTTCGTCGAGGTGCAAGGCACCGCCGAGGGCGCGCCGTTCAGCCGCGACGAACTCGACGCGCTGCTTGGCCTTGCCGACCATGGCCTTGCCGAGATCATGGGGCTGCAGGCCGAGATGATTGCTTCGCCGCCTGCGCCCCGGCCACTCGAGCGATAACGCCTGCCTGGCGCGATGTTCGTGGAGGTCTGACATGGAGCAGTTCGTGTGTGCATCCGCCAACCCCGACAAGGTGGCCGAGATTGCGGCGTTGCTCGACGGCCTCGTCGATCTGCTGCCACGACCAGCGTGGGTGCCTGACGTCGTCGAGGATGCACCCACACTGTTGGGCAATGCCCGGCTGAAGGCCGCAGCGATCTGCGCGGCCACCGCGCATGCCGCGATCAGCGACGACACCGGTCTGGAAGTCGATGCGCTCGATGGTGAACCCGGTGTGCACACGGCACGGTTCGCTGGCGAGGGATGTAGCTATGCGGACAACCGCGCCAAGATGCTCCGGGTGCTGGCGGGCGTGCCCGAAGGATCACGAACCGCGCGGTTCAAGACGGTGGCGATGGTGGTGTGGCCCGATGGTCGCGAGCTCGCCGTGGAAGGAGTGTGCGAGGGACGCATTGCGCCTATCGAGCGGGGCGACCGGGGCTTTGGCTATGACTCGATCTTTATTCCCGCCGGCGGCGACGGCCGCACGTTCAGCGAGATGACCGAAGCTGAAAAACACGAGTTGTCACATCGTGGCCGCGCGTTCCGAGCGTTGGTGGCAGCGTTGTCACCAACCGCGTAGATCGATCGGCCATCTATCAATGACGTCGTCGCCGCGGACCAACCATGCGGCGTCATGCATGGCGATCGTGGGGTCGATGTGAGCCGGCATGACATGCACACGCTCGCCGACCGCCGGTTGACCGCCTTCGTTGGTGGCGAAGGTGATGTGCTCGTCGCTGCAGAACCACACGCTGGCGCCCCGTATCGACGGGTTGCCATGGTCCATTCCGAGGGCCTTGAGCCCGACGTCGGCAACGGCATAGCGTTTGTTCGATGACACGACCGTGCCAACCACCGCGCATGCCACCTCGAACGGCAGCTTCAACTGCGCGTAGTGAGTATCCATCAACGCATAGCTGCCCGCCTGGATCTCCGTTACTCGGTCGTGTAGGTCGTACGTGCCGGTGCCGCCGGCGGACACGATGTCGCCGCCGACGAGAGCGTGGGCACCCAACAACTGATCGACCGACGCGGCCACCTGCTCGCGTTGGGCCGAGCGATCGGCGAGCACCATGAGATGTCCCTCGTAGCCCATGACCCCGCGCACGTCAAGCGAATGACGACGTGCATAGTCGGCAAGGCGACCCGCGTCGTCGGGATCGCAGCCACATCGGGGAAGCCCGACGTTCACGTCGATCAGCACGCTGCTCAGGCCAGCGGCGCGGGCAGCATCGATGGTGGCAATCGAGTCGACGGCGATGGTGATCGAGGCGTGGTCTTGTGCCGCCCCGAGTGCCCTCAATCGGGCCGGGTCGAGGACCTCATTGGCCAACAGCAGGTCGGCACCGAGCCCCGCCGACGCCATTCCCAACACTTCCCGCGGTGTTGCACACGTAAAGCTGTGATGGCCGTGGGTGGATTGGGCTGCGGCGAGGGCGGTGCACTTGTGCGCCTTCACGTGTGGCCGAAGCTGGGTGCCGGGTCGGGCCGCGGCCATGGTGGCGAGGTTGCGCTGCATCGCATCTGCATCGAACACCAGCGCCGGGGTCGCAAGGTCGGGCACGATCACGGTGATGACCATAGAGACAATGGGCCAGATTCGAAGACTCGAGAGCTCGAAGCGAGGTCGAATCGGGAGGATTATCGACTCAAAACCCTTACCCTTGAGTCACTGTCGGCGGGCTTCTGCTTGGCTACGCGTGCTTGTGGCGCTGACCACAATGGGATCTGTGAGGTAATTGGAGTGAAGTTCAAAAAGGGCGACACGGTCATCTATCCCCAACATGGGGCTTGCCTCGTCCAAGGAACCAAAAAGGTCGTTGCCTTCGGCGAGACCCAGGAGTATCTGATCCTTCGCACGATCATCAACGAGATGACCCTGTCGGTGCCTGTGTCACGCGCTGCCGATGTTGGCGTGCGCCCGCCGGTGTCGCCCGATGAGCTCGAGGACCTCGTGTCGGTGTTGGCCAAGGCCGACCCACGCGTGCCCAGCAACTGGAGTCGCCGGTTCAAGAACCACCAGGAAAAGCTGAAGAGTGGCGATGTGTATCAAGTCGCCGAAGTGGTGCGAAACCTGGCCGCGCGTAATCGTGATGCCTCGCTGTCGGCCGCCGAGCGAACCATGTACGAGCGGGCGCGCATCAACCTCATCAGTGAGATCGCGCCGGCGCTTCGCGTCAGTGCAGAAGATGCCGAGCGTTACCTCGACGACGCGCTGGCCAAGGGCGTACTGAAGCCCGCCAAGGTCGTGAAGAAGAAGGCCTGACCTCGCAGGCGCATCGCACTCGGTCCAGCGGATCTACAGTGCAGGCATGTCAGATCGCGTACACGTCACCCGGCAGGAGCTCGAAACCAAGATCCGTGGAGGTGAAATCGACACGGTGGTGATGGCCTTTCCTGATCTGCAGGGTCGTCTCGTTGGCAAGCGCACCACTGGGCGTTTCTTTCTCGAGTCTGTCGCCGACGCCGGCACCGAGAATTGTGACTACCTCATCGCCTGCGACATGGACAACAACCCTGTCCCCGGGTATCGCTTCACCAGTTATGAGCAAGGCTATGGCGACATGCTCGCCAGTGCCGACTGGGACACGATCCGGATTATCCCGTGGGTTCCCAAAACAGCGATGATCATGTGCGATCTGTACGACGTTGATACGGCAGAGCTGATCGAGGTCGCACCCCGTACGGTGCTGCGCCGCCAGGTCGAGGCCGCAGCCGAGCTTGGATTTCTTCCGATGGTGGCGAGTGAGATCGAGTTCTTTCTCTTCAAGGACACGTACGACGAAGCTCACGACAAGGGCTATCGCGACCTCAAGCCGCACAGTCCGTGGCTCGAGGACTATCACGTCCTGCAAACGACCAAGGACGAATACATCATTGGTCAGATTCGCCGGGGCCTCGAGGCTGCCGGCGTGCCCGTCGAGTTCAGCAAGGGTGAAGCGGGTCGCGGTCAGCATGAGATCAATCTCGACTACACCACCGCTGTGGAGATGGCCGATCGCAATGCGGTGTACAAGAACAGTGCCAAGGAGATTGCGGCTCTCAGCGGCCGCAGCATCAGCTTCATGGCGAAGTACGACTTCAACGACACGGGCTCGTCGTGTCATATTCACTCCAGCCTGTGGAGTCTCGATGGCAAAAAGGCGCTCTTCGACGGCCACGCCGAGCATGGGTCACACGACGACGCGGGCCACGACGATCATCACGGGATGAGCACCCTGTTCCGGCACTATCTCGCAGGCCTGATCGCCACGTCTCGCGAGTTCTCGTTGCTCTGGGCTCCCACGATCAATAGCTACAAGCGGTTCCAGCCGGGCTCGTGGGCCCCCACAGGAATTGGTTGGGGCGTCGACAACCGTACGCTCGGCTACCGCCTCGTCGGGCACGGCAAGGGCACGCGAGTCGAGTGTCGTATCCCCGGCAGTGATGCCAACAGTTACTTCGCGTTCGCGGGCACACTCGCAGGCGGGCTGTACGGCATTCGCAACAAGCTCGAACTTGGTGAGCCATTCGCCGGCAACGGCTACGAGGCGCCCGACATCCCACGTATTCCATGGAACATTCGCGATGCCATCGATCTGTGGGAGGCCAGCGCGATTGCAAAGGAATGCTTTGGTGAAGACGTGCATCACCACATCCTCACGATGGCCAAAGGTGAATGGTTGGCGTTCAACCAGAGCGTCACCGATTGGGAGCTGCGCCGGTACTGGGAGCGTGTGTAACCATCTCCTTGCGCGCGACCGTTAGCCTGCACGCCGTAGTCGTTCAAGCTTCGGAGGCGTGTGTGGGTCGGTTAAGTGGCAAGGTCGCATTGATCACAGGTGCGTCGTCAGGCTTGGGCCGTGTCGGCGCCGAGCGCTTCGCCGCCGAAGGCGCGCAAATCGTGATCGCCGATATCAACGACGGCGACGAAGCTATCGAGGCGATTGCTGCGGCGGGCGGCGAGGCCACGTTCGTGCGCTGCGATGTCACCGACGAGGAATCGGTCGAGTCTGCAGTGGCCCACGCCGTCGAAACCTTCGGCGGTTTACACGTCTTGTACAACAACGCCGGCGTGATGCTTGGCGACGACGATGGCCCAACCAATACTTCGATTGCCACGTACAACCTGACGATGGACATCAACGTCAAGGGTGTGCTGCTCGGTTGTCGTTACGCGATTCCTGCCATGCTCGCGAG
>JAYTWP010000170.1:0-4455 GCA_043743395.1 Actinomycetota bacterium
CGTGACCACATGGATGGTCGCCAATATCGATTCTGTCCAGGCCCCATTCACAGCCGAGCTCATTGCTGGTGGCCGATCGAATCTCACCTTCCTGGTCACGGATGCCGCTGGTTGCCAACTGGTGCTGCGTCGTCCGCCACTTGGCCATGTGCTCGCAACGGCGCACGACATGGCGCGCGAATATCGCATCATCGCCTCGGTCGGGCAGACATCGGTGCCGGTACCGCCGGCTCTTGGTCTGTGCACCGATACCGAGGTTAACGGCGCACCGTTCTACGTCATGGGCTATGTTGACGGCGTTGTGCTCGACAGTGCTGATCGGGCTGTGGCGCTTGCGCCCGAGCTGAGGGTACCCGCGAGTGAGCACCTCATCGATGTGCTCGCAGATCTTCAAGCCGTCGATATCGATGCGGTCGGCCTCGGTGATCTCGCGAGGCGCGAGGGCTACATCGAGCGGCAGCTCAAACGGTGGTCGACTCAGTGGGAGAACAGCAAGACCCGTGAGCTTGCGGCAATCGACGAGGTCGGTCGCCGCCTTCGCGAACGGATTCCGGCACAACAGGGCGTGTCGATCGTGCACGGCGACTATCGGTTCGGTAACTGTCTCGTCGACACATCACGCGGTCGTATCGCTGCTGTGCTCGACTGGGAGTTGTGCACGCTCGGTGACCCGCTTGCCGACGTCGGCTACATGGGTGTCTATTGGAGCGACGGAAATGAGGCCACGTCGTTGCGGTCCAACGACCCAACGCCTGCCGGTGGCTTCCTGACGTACGCCGCGTTACTTGAGCGCTATGGCCAGCGCACCGGCCGTGACCTCAGCGAAATCGGTTACTACGTGGCCTTCTCCTGCTGGCGTTTGGCTGTGATCAGCGAAGGCGTGTACGCGCGTTACCTCCACGGCGCGATGGGGGACCAGGGACTCGATCTGGGTCCGATGAAAGCCGGCGCGGAAGGACTTGCTGAACGCGCCCTCGATGCAGTGAGGAGCCTGCCATGAGTGAGAGCAATACAGCGGTACTCGAGGGGTGGCAGAAGGGCAGCTTCGAGGCTGCTGGCTTCGCTCGCGACATATACCGACGGGGCCAGGGGCCAGCCGTCATTGTGGTGCATGAGATTCCAGGCATCACTCCATCAGTTATTGCATTTGCAAATGATGTTGTCGATGCGGGATTCACCGTCGTGATGCCGTCGCTCGTGGGGACCCCGGGTCAACCGATGAGCAACGCGTACATGGCGAAGTCGATGCTGAAAGTTTGCGTTGCCAAGGAATTTACGTCGTGGGCAATGAACCGGACGTCTCCGATCATTGCGTGGTTGCGAGCGCTGGCGCGTTCGTTGCACAACGAACTGGGTGGCTCTGGTGTTGGCGCACTCGGGATGTGCTTCAGCGGAGGTTTCGCGCTGGGCATGATGGTTGACGACATCGTTGTCGCGCCGGTGTTGTCGCAACCGTCCATGCCGTTCGCCGTGGTTGGCAAGGAGCGCGGCGCCAACCTCAACCTGTCGCCCGACGACGCGATGGCCGTTGCTCACCGGGCTGCGGCGGGATGCGAGGTGCTGGGGCTGCGCTTCACCGGTGACAAGCTCGTGGGCTCACGCTTCGACTCGCTACGCGAACTCCTCGGCGATGCCTTTGTCGCGATAGAGCTGCCCAGCGTGCAGAAGAACGATCACTCAGTGCTTACCGAACAGCGCGACGAAGCAAGTGTGCAACGCGTACTGCAGTTCTTCAGGGACAAGCTGATCGAATGACAATCGGCGATGGCCGACTACGACATACCGAGCGCATCGAGTGCGTACTGTTTGGCGGTTTTGTAATCCGCCTTGCCATTTGGGGCACGGGGTACTTTCGATACGAAGACGACTCGTTTCGGTGCCTTGTATCCGGCCAACTGGCCTTTGACCGACGAGATGATGGTGGCCTCGTCGATGGAAGCTCCCTCAGCGAGTGAGGTCACGGCCGTCACCGATTGGCCGAACTTCTCGTCGTCGACGCCGACGACGAGACAGTCGAGGACTCCGATCGAGCGTTTCACAGCTTCTTCGACCTCTTCGGGGAAGACCTTCTCGCCTGCGGAGTTGATGACCTGGCTGCCTCGGCCCAGCAACACCAGCGTGCCGTCGGCGTTGACCGTGGCCATATCGCCGGGGAATGAGTAACGCTCGCCGTTGATAACGCGGAACGTTCGAGCTGACTTCTCGAGGTCTTTGAAGTACCCGAGAGGCACATTGCCACCAGCAGCCACCATGCCGATTTCACCGGAGCCGGGCACGACCTCGCGGTCATCGTCGGTGAATACCTTTGTCGTCACCGCTTGGCTGAACTTCGCCGTCTCGATCGGCATGCCGCGCATGGAAATCTGCATTCCCATGCTCCCTTCGGTCGAGCCAATGGCATCGAGCAGAATCGCCTGCGGGATGCGATCGAGCATCTGTTCTTTCACCTCCGCTGTCCACATCACGCCGGACGAGATGACCATCTGCAACGTGGAGGTGTCGTACGGCTTACCCGCCTCGATTGCTGCATCGATTGCGCGCACGATGGGCTTGGCGAACGAGTCGCCAACGATGACAACGGTGGTTGCGCGCTCATTTTGAACGGTGGCAAGGAGTTCGTCGCTGTCGAGCGATCGGGATTGGAGTGTGATCACGTTGCCACCCATGAGGTGCGGAATGAAGCCACCGAGCCACAGCCCGGTGCCGTGCATCAGCGGGCAGCTCGGGATGCTCACGATCTGCTTTCCGTTGCGAACGGTGTCGCCGACGATTGGAGCAATGAGAGTTGCATCAGTGGGCGGTGTCGCGCCGAGCAACGGGAAGCCGCTTGTGACGAACCCACCTGTCATCCCACCCATGGCGTACATCACGCCCTTGGGCATTCCGGTGGTGCCACCGGTGTACAGCATGTAGATGTCGTCCTCTGCACGGGTGATGCGCGGCATCGGGTCGTGGTTCGCGACGACCTCGTCGTAGCGGCGGGCGGTGCTGACTTGACCGGCACCACCATCGTCGACCTCGATGAGCAGCTTCAGCTTCGGAAGGCGACCCAGGATGCGTGCGACGCGATCGCCCAACGACGAGTGAAATACAAGTGCTTC
Source organism: Actinomycetota bacterium (assembly GCA_043743395.1). GTDB lineage: Bacteria > Actinomycetota > Acidimicrobiia > Acidimicrobiales > Ilumatobacteraceae > WLMZ01. The sequence goes on from JAYTWP010000170.1 coordinate 3,102, forward strand.
GGCGTCGCTGTTGTCGAGCAGATACCACAGCTCTTCGTCGAGATAGCGGTAGTTCACATTGACGGGCACGCCGCGCATCTTGAAGCCACCGAACTGGGCCTCGAGATATTCGTTGCAGTTATAGAGAAAGAGTCCGATCTTGCTGTCTGCTTTCAGGCCAGCGCCTACGTACGCCGCAGCGAGGCGCGCGGCACGCTCGTCGTATTCGGACCACGTGCGACGGGTGCTGCCATGCACCATCGCCGTTGAATCGCCGATTTCATCGGCAATCGACTCCCACACAGTTGCAAAGTGCATTTCCATGGGGTCAGCGTATGCCACCTGTCACAGATGAGTCGTGTCCGCAGCCCGTGCGAGTCAGGCAGTTGCCCACACCAGCAGCTCGGCGCCCTCCGCGCCGGCCGTCAGGCTGAGTTGCCCGGCATCGGTGAGCCGTGCGGCAGCGCCCTCAGTCAGGATGTGGCCGCCATCGAGCGTCGCGGAACCGAGGGCGACGAAGGTGTGGACGTGCGCGTCACCCGGCAAGGTCACGGTCTGGCCGGCTGCTAGGCGCGCTCCAGAGAGCACTGCGCCGCGCTGATGAATTGCGATCGCTGCATCGTGCCCTTGGCCCGATGCAATCGACACGAGACCACCCTTGGCCAGTTCGGCGTTGATATCGAGCTGCTGGTAACTGGGCTTTACGCCAGCCGTATCGGGCAACACCCACATTTGGATGAAGTGCACTTCGGTGTCGGGACTTGGGTTCATCTCGCTGTGGCGGATACCTGCTCCGGCGGACATCCGCTGGGCGAGCCCTGGGTAGAGCACACCGTGGTTGCCCTCGCTATCACGGTGTTCGAGCGTGCCGCTGAGTACCCATGTGACGATCTCCATGTCGCGATGACCGTGCGTTCCGAAACCGGATGACGGTGCGACGCGATCGTCGTTGTTCACGAGCAGGAGGCCGTGCCCATTGTGTTGGGGTGAATAGTGCTCGCCGAAATTGAAGGAGTGCCTTGATTTCAGCCAACCGATGTCGGTGTAGAAACGCTCGTTGGGCTGTTGGATCGCGATCGTCATGTTCATCCCAACAAAGTTGCGCTCGCAACTATTCCCGGAGCGGCTTGCGTTGGCTCTAGCGCGGTCCGCCGTCGATGTTCAAGAGCGCGCCTGTCGTGTAACTGCTTGCCGCGCTCGCAAAGTACAGTGCCGCCCCGACGACCTCGTTGGGTTCACCTCCGCGCTGCAGCGAGAAGCCCGTTGTGGCGTTTCGCGTGAAGGCTTCGAGGTCCCAGGCCTTGCTGATGTCGGTGAGAAACGGGCCCGGCACGATGCAATTCACGCGCACCTTCGGACCCAGTGTGCGCGCCAA
>JAYTWP010000171.1:0-5328 GCA_043743395.1 Actinomycetota bacterium
GTTTCCAGCCTGATGGTCCTCGACGCTGTGGAACGCCTTGGCATTGAGCCCAGCTTCTGCGCGGGGCACAGTCTCGGCGAGTACACGGCACTCACCGCAAGCGGTGCACTCAGTTTCGAAGACGGCGTTCGGCTTGTTTGCGAACGTGCAGACGCGATGCACCAAGCAGGTCTCGACAACCCCGGCACGATGGCCGCGGTCCTCGGGCTCGACGACGATCAGGTCGAAGTGGCGTGCCGTCGCGCCGACAGTGACGTCTGGGTTGCCAACTTCAACGCGCCGGGGCAGGTAGTGATCGCCGGTTCGATCGAGGGCGTCGCTGCGGCCGGCGTGGTGGCCAAGGAGTTGGGCGCCAAGAAGGTCATGGCTCTCCAAGTCAGCGGTGCATTCCATACGCCGTTCATGGCACCCGCGCGTGATCGGCTGCGCCACGCCATTGCCGAAGCCAGCCCACGCGACACTGAAGTACCCGTGGTCTCGAACGTGGATGCGCTTGCGCACGACACGGGTGTTACATGGGCCAGCCTTCTTTCAGCACAGCTCAGCAGCCCCGTGCGCTGGAAGCATTGCCTGCTCACCCTGGCTGAGCTCGGCGTCAACGACTTTGTGGAACTCGGGCCTGGTGGTGTCCTCACTGGTATGGCCAAGCGCACCGTGGACTCGGCACGAACAATCTCGGTGTCCACGCCAGAAGAACTCGACAAGCTCATCGAATGGGTCAACGCGGGTTCACCCCGCGGTGCAGCACAACTCGAAGGCGAACATCTCTTTGCGGTCGAGCGACTCGTCGTCAGCCCTGCCGCAGGTGTGTTCACACCGCTCTCGGACATTGCCGATGGCAGCACGATCACCGTCGGCATGGTGCTCGGCCACGTTGGCGAGGCCGAGGTCCGGTCACCGTTCGCCGGGGTGTTGCAGAGCTACATCGCTCTGCAAGGCGAGCGCATTACGTTACGTCAACCCATTGCTTGGCTCAGGACGGTCTGACATGCCCAAGATTCCCGAGGGCGTCCGCGGCGCCGTCATCACCGGCTGGGGTTCTGCACTCCCGCCGAAAGTACTCACGAACAAAGACCTCGAGGGCATGTTCGACACGAGTGACGAGTGGATCGTCGAACGCACCGGAATCAGCGAGCGACATGTCGGCGGCACCACTGCCGGACTCTCCATCGAGGCGGGACGTAAGGCGATCGAAATGTCGGGCGTCGACCCTGCGGAGATCGATGCGCTCATCCTGGCTACCACCACACCCGACCGTACGGTGCCCGCAACGTCGGCAACCGTGCAGACCGAGCTTGGTCTGAGATGCGGCGCGTTCGATGTGAACGCCGCGTGTTCCGGGTTCATGTACGGACTCGTCAACGCGCACGGCCTCATCGCGATGGGTGCGCGCAATGTCCTCGTCATCGGGACCGACACCCTCGCCCGGATCACCGATTGGACTGACCGCAACACGGCCATCCTCTTCGCCGATGGTTCGGGCGCGGTCGTGCTCGAGCATGTTCCGGGTCCGGGCCAACTCCTCGGTTGGGATCTCGATGCCGATGGCAGTGCCGAGCGATTCCTGTACGCGGAGGTCGGCGGATACCTCCACATGGAAGGCAAAGAGGTCTTCAGGCGGGCCGTACGCATCATGGTCGATTCGGCCACCAAGTCGATGAACCATGCGGGCGTGACGGCCGATGAGATCGCGCTCGTGGTGCCGCATCAGGCCAACATCCGCATCATCCAGGCGGCGTGTGATCGCCTTGGCATCCCTATCGAGCGCACCTCCACGGTGCTGCAATTCACAGGCAACACGTCGGCGGCATCCGTGCCGATGGCATTGGTCAACGCGCTTGAAGCCGGCCGTGTCAAAGAAGGCGATCTTGTTCTGCTCGTCGGATTTGGTGCCGGCATGACGGCGGCCAGCACCATTCTGCGGTGGGGCGGCGGCCCGCGGTGAGCCGCACCGTTCTGATCACCGGCGGCTCGCGAGGCATCGGGCTCGCCTGCGCCCAACGTTTCTCCGCAATGGGCGACAACGTTGTCGTCACCTACAACAGTTCTCCCCCGCCTGCCGGCTTTGCCTCGGTGAAGTGCGATGTCACTTCGGTCGACGATGTGGATGCCGCGTTCTCATTTGCTGAGAAGCAATTCGGGCCTGTGCAGGTCCTCGTGTCGAACGCCGGGCTCACCAACGACGGCTTGCTCCTGCGCATGAGCGAGCAGGCGTTCACGAGCGTCATCGATGCAAATCTCACTGCGGCCTACCGCGTGGCCAAGCGTGCAGCGCAGGGCATGTTGCGCGCCCGGGCCGGACGAATGATCTTCGTGTCGTCCGTCGTTGGCATGCTCGGCTCGGCCGGCCAAGCAAACTACAGCGCCAGCAAGGCCGGACTCGTCGGACTCGCTAGGTCCATTGCCCGCGAACTCGGTTCACGTGGCATCACCGCAAACGTCGTTGCGCCTGGTCCGGTGGCCACCGATATGACAGCTGCCCTCGGCGAGAAGGTTCTGGCCGAAATCATCTCGGCAGTACCGATCGGACGAATGGCGACGCCTGAAGAAGTCGCCGGAGTCATAGCCTTTCTAGCTTCCGATGACGCGGCCTATATCACCGGGGCGATCATCCCCGTGGATGGCGGCTTGGGCATGGGCCACTAGGCCCTGCAACCATAGGTACAACACAACAAGACTCGGCTCATGAGCCCGGTACAACTATCAACTCAGCTCACAACAGCTCACATAACAACGGAGAAACCAGTGGACCAGGAAAAGTTCGATCGCTTTCGGAAATGTGCCGTCGACGTTTTGTCGGTATCGGCGGACCAGGTCGTCCCCGAGGCAAAGTTCGCCGACGATCTCGACGCCGACAGCCTCGACCTCGTCGAGCTCGTCATGGCGCTCGAGGAGGAATTCGGCGTCGAAGTGCCCGAAGAGGAACTCGAAGGCATCGAGACCGTCGGACAGGCGTACGAGCTGGTTGTCGGCAAACTCTGATGGAAGGGCGTGGACGGCGCGTCGCCATCACCGGCTACGGAGTGGTCGCGCCCTGTGGAATGGGTAAAGAAGCGTTCTGGCAGGGCCTCCTCGGTCCCGCCGCAACGGGCACCAGATCGATCACATTCAACGACTGGGACCCCTCGCCGTACTTCGCAAGCCCTAAGGAATCGCGTCGCGCCGACGCGGTCGAGCAGTTCGCCGTCGCGTCCGCGATCGAAGCGTTCGCCCACGCGGGCCGACCCGACGTGGACCCGCGCCGGTTTGGCGTTGTGTACGGAACCGGCATCGGCGGTCTGCGCACACTTGAGGAACAAGTCGAGTTGCGCCTCACCAAAGGCGAACGTCGGGTCTCACCTTTCCTCGTTCCGATGATGATGGGCAATGCGTCGGGCGCGGCGATCTCAATGCGCTACGGCCTCCAGGGTCCGAATGAGACCATCTGCACGGCGTGTGCAGCAGCCACGCACGCGATTGGTTACGCAGCTCGACTCATCGCCTGGGGTCGGTGCGATGCGATGGTCACCGGTGGCTCAGAAGCAGCAGGCACGCTCACCTCGATCGCCGGCTTCACCAACATGACGGCGTTATCCACGTCGGGTTCCAGCCGACCCTTCGATGTCGATCGAGACGGGTTCGTGATGGGTGAAGGCTCGGCAACCTTCATCCTCGAAGAATGGGAAGTCGCTCTCGCCCGCGGGGCGACGATTTATGGCGAGGTGTTGGGTGCGGCAAGTACCGCCGATGCTCATCACATCACTGCCCCGGCGCCCGGCGGCACTGGGGCGATTCATTGCATGACGCTGGCCCTTGACGACGCGCAATTGGCCCCCGGCGACATCCGCCAAATCAACGCTCACGGCACCTCAACGCCCCTCAACGACGCCGCCGAGGCTGAAGCAGTCGAGGTTGTGTTCGGTCCGTCGAGCGCGCCGATGACGAGCATCAAAGGCGTGACCGGTCATCCGCTCGGCGCCGCCGGAGCGCTCGAGGCCGCCGCCGTATTGCTCTCGATGGAGCATTGCCTCATTCCGCGCACGGCTGGCACCACGCAAATCGCCGACGACATGCACGTGGACATCGTCATGCACGAAGCCCGCGAGTGGGTGCCGGGTCCCACAATCTCGAACAACTTCGGGTTCGGCGGTCACAACGGATCGGTCATCATCGGTACTGGCCGCTAGCCGAACAGCGTCACCGACCATCGCGCGATCGTGAGAGCTAGACGTACTCGGCCAGGACGTTGAGTGCTAAGCGTTGACCAAGACGAACATCAACTCGCACTCACATGCGGTCTCGCCGTTGAGCAACGCTTTGCCCGTTCCTTTGCCGGCTCGCGCCGACATGCGACCGAGCTCCACCGACAATTCGAGGGTGTCGCCGGGGACCACCTGACGACGGAACCGTGCCCCGTCGAGGCCGCCGAAGAGCGGAAGCTTGCCCACGAACCGGGGATCGGTCAAGACTGCGATCGCCCCGACCTGCGCAATCGCTTCACACATCAACACGCCCGGAAGCGTGGGACGACCGGGAAAGTGACCCGCAAAGAACCACTCGTCGCCGGTGAGGTGCCAGAGACCTGTCGCGCTGAGCCCGGGCTGAAGGGCAACGATTTCGTCGACGAACAAGAATGGCGGCCGGTGCGCAATGACATCTGACGGTCGCGGGAGGTCCGTCATGCCTGCAGTGCCTCGAGCAACTTCACGGGTGTGTCCTTTGGGCTGATCTTGTACCACGCGTGCAGCACGGTGCCGTCGGTGTCGAGCAGGAACGCCGATCGCTCGATGCCCATGTACTCGCGACCGTACAACTTCTTCAGGTTCCAGACCCCGTATGCCTCGGCCAGGGCATGATCCACGTCGGCGAGCAGTGGGTACGGCAACGAGTTCCTATCGGCGAACTTCTTCTGTGACGCTGGTTTGTCGGGGCTCACGCCCACGATCTTGGTGTCACCGACTTGGCCGGCGACATCACGCAGCGCACACGCCTGCTGCGTGCATCCGGGCGTGGACGCTTTGGGGTAGAAGAAGATCAGGGCCTTGTGACCGCGCAACCTCGGCCATTCGAATGACGACCCGTCCTGATCCAGGAGTTCAACTTCGGGAGAAATATCACCGGGAGTGAGCATGAGGCCAAAGGTTAGCGCGACCGGCGCACACAGTGCTTGACGAGGCATTTCGTTCTGTTTTGCTCAACAGCCACCACTTTTTGTGGTTGCGCTACGGTCCGTGGTCGAGCTTTGTCAATTCTTTTCTTGACATTCCACTTGCCTCTGTGATGCCACCATGGTAGAAATACACATGTTGACGAGCAGGGATGCTCCTGAACCCGGTGGAAGGACACGAA
>JAYTWP010000172.1:0-4286 GCA_043743395.1 Actinomycetota bacterium
GCGGCGTTCATGCAGATTCATGTTTGAAAAGTGGTCAAAATGTCAATGCTCCAGAGGCATCACTTGGATGTATTGGAGCGTTCTGTGACCATCGACATCAACACCATCGAAACGACGGAATTGGCGCCGCAACCAGCCGTTGGTACCGAGACTGGCAAAGCGGCGCGCCGGCATCCCGACCTGCCCCGAACGATCGTTATCGCCGTGTTTATCCTTCTCGTTTCGGCTATCACGGTCGCTTCGTTCTTTACACACGAGGGCAACGGCAAATCGGCTGGGGCCGCCGCAACTGTCGTCAGGGCCGCGCCTGCAGTCGTTCCGCAGATCGACCCCGCCATGAACAAAAAGATCGACATGGCACGTGCCCAACAGTGGCTGATGACCTACGGTTCGCAGGCGTTGGCGGCCAAGAGATCGTTCGGTGTCTACGTGAGCGGGATGGTTTCCTCGCCAGCCAACTACGACAGCAGTCTTTCCACTTCCGATTGGTGTGCGGCCGGCGCAAGATACGCCGACCAGGTCAGAGCGCTGTCATTGTCGACCGATGCTGACACCCCGCCGTTGTGGGTTCCAATGCTGAAGAGCTACGGCTCGATGTTCCACGAATGCTCGGTCGGGAAGATGGATTCTGCACGCATCACGCTGGATTCCACTGTGACCAGCATTCTCTCCACGCTGAATCAGCAAATGGGGTGGGACTGACAGGCTCGATGCCCGGCGCAGATGCATGTGCTGATCTGCCGGCGTACGGATGATGACTGGTACTCAATCGGGTGGATCGGTGACGCTGCACTCGCGCAGTGGCGCGCTGTTTGGCAGACTGACCAAACACCGACTGTGAAAGAGGGGCCAGTGATCTTCTTGTTCGAAGACTGCGAGCTGGATCTGGCCCGTGTCGTGCTTCGGCGCAGCGGCCGTGAGGAACACGTGGAGCCGCAGGTCTTCGACTTGCTGTGCTTCTTGATCGAGCGCCGCGGCCAAGTGGTTCGTAAAGAAGAGCTCCTCGACCGTGTGTGGGGTGATCGTTTCGTCAGCGAGTCTGCGCTCACCACACGGATCAAGTCGGCTCGACACGCAGTTGGTGATGACGGCACGAGCCAGCGGGTGATCCGTACTGTTCACGGCAAGGGGTATGAGTTCGTTGTGGAGGTTCGCATCGTCGACGAAGCTGCACGGTCTCCAAATCGGCGAGCGCAAGGAGCGTCTTTCGCGCGTTCCATGTTGCCGGTGGCGCTGCACTCGCTCGTCGGCCGCGAGCACTTGCTGAACGAACTCGAAGAAGATCTCGCGGCCAGTCGTCTGATCACTCTCGTCGGCACGGGCGGCGTGGGAAAGACATCGGTTGCGTATGAGCTCGGTCGTCGCGTCGCCGGGAAGTTTGCAGATGGGATCCATCTCGTCGAGTTGGTGACAGTGATCGACGAAGATGCGACGTTCGAAGCATTCGCAACGGCGCTCGATGTCAACACACCACAGTCCACTTCGGTCGAGGACGCGATCGTCGATATGTTGCGGGCGCGCCGAGCGCTGCTTGTTCTCGACAACTGCGAACATCTGGTCGAGCCCGTGGCTGCGCTGGTCGGTCGCATTCTTCGTGTCGCGCCCAATGTCTCGATCGTGGCGACCAGTCGAGAGCCGCTGGCAGTGACGGGTGAACACGTGTGGACCGTGGAGCCCCTTTCGACCGGCGACGTCGACGTGGTATCGGCCGACCACTTGGCGATGGCACCTGCGGTGAGGTTGTTCTTGGAACGCGCGCGTGAGGCTGATCCCTACTTCGAACTGAACGACATCACCGCGCCTGCGGTGCTTGAGATCTGCCGGCGACTTGATGGCATTCCACTCGCAATAGAACTTGCCGCTTCCCGAGCGCGCGCGATCGATGTCACCGAGATCGCGCGCCGCCTCGACCAACGTTTCCGACTGCTCAAGGGCACGCGGCGCGGCGTCGATCCGCGGCACCGCACACTGCACGATGCGATCAGTTGGTCATACGACCTCCTCGACGCGCACGAGCAGCGGTTGTTCTCTTCACTTGCTGTTTTCGCCGGGCAGTTCGACCTCGAGGCTGCGGAATCGGTGTGCGAAGGCGATGACGTTCTCGATCTGCTCACTCGGCTCACCCAGCGTTCGATGCTCGCCGTTCGACGACCAGCCATGGGTGGGACCCGCTACGAAATGCTTGAGACTCTGCGCGAATACGGACGGAGCCGGTTGGACGATCAGCAGCGGGTGGACCTCTTTGGGGCGCATGCTTGCCACTTCGCCACGGTCGCACAATCGGTGCGGTTCGACCTCGGCTCGCCACGAGAATCTGATGCCGTACTGCGCGCCGATGGATCGTTCGCGGACTTACGGGCCGCGCAGCGGTTCGCGCTCGAGATCGACGACTTCGACAATGCGTTCGGCTTGATCTGCGCAATTCGGGAGTACGCGATGCGCACGATGCGCTATGAGGTCTTTGCTTGGGCCGACGGCTCGGCACGACTCACTGGTGGTGTGGATCATCCTCTCCACCCGACGTTGTTGGGGGTGCAGGCCTACGGCGCATGGGTGCGCGGTGAGTTCACACCCGCGTTGTCGCTCGCGTATGCGGCGCGCGCTGCCGAGGTAGCTCGCGGACTTGAACCATCGGGGCTTGTCGAACGGGTGCTGGCGAATGTGCTGTGCACCGATGGGCAGATCGAACCGGGCATGGTGGAAATGGCCCGACAGGTGGAGGTAGCAGAAGCGTCGGGCAACGACTCGCGCATGGCTCACGCGTGCTATATGCATTCGGTTGCATCGAGCTCGATCGATGATCACGATGAAGCCATCCGATTGATCGCCCTCTGCCATGCGGCCGGGCTTCGAACCGGGAGTCCGACGGACCTTGCTTCGGCGTCGGCGGCATTGGGCTTCGCCACTCGCGACGATGACGAAGCGGCTCTTGATGCTTTCGCGACTGCCGACCGATTGGCTCGGTCGGCAGGAAACCGTTGGATGAGCGCGTTCGCACGTACCGAGGCCAGCGGATTGCTCGTACATCAGGGTCGCCTCGAGGAAGGATGCGCGGGGTTGGCTGAAACTGTCGACACTTGGTACCGCGCCGGCGAGTGGGCGCAGCAGTGGCACACGATGTCGCGTTGTCTGATCGGGCTCGATCGGATCGGCCAGCACATCGCCGCCGCACAGGTGCTCGGGGCGATCGACACACACACGACCATGGGCACGCCGCCAGTGATGTCGACGCTGCGCGATCTCGCGTTCGAGACGCGCGACTCCGTCGAAGCGCACCTTGGCGAAGAACGTACGCGTGAGCAAGCGGCGATCGGTGCAGCGCTGCCGGTCGCGATCCTCGTCGATCGGACCCGGAACGCCTTGCTGGGTCGCGATATCGGCGGCGGAGTCTCGAGCAGTACCTGAAGATGCAAATCAGGCGATCTCCAGACGATGTTCAGGACTTCGCAAACCACCTGAGCGCATGCTGTCCACGTAATCAAGGCGAAGGGCATGCCCTTGCGCATGGACAACAGAGAATGGGGTACAGATCCAATGAATCCGAACAAAGCATTGTGGGAGAAGGGTGATTTCACCCGTATCGCAGCGACTATGCGCACGAGCGGCGACGCACTTGTCGACCGGATCGGTGTCAGCACGGGGCTCAAGGTCCTTGACCTCGGGTGTGGCGACGGCACCACGGCAATCCCCGCGGCGCTGCGTGGCGCCGAGGTGTTGGGTGTGGACATCGCCAACAACCTGGTCGAGGCCGGGAACAAGCGCGCGGCCGAGGCGGGTCTCACCAACCTCCAATTTCAGGAAGGCGACGCCAGTGGCCTCACCGATCTTCACGACGAAACGTTCGATCTGGTCGTGAGTATCTTCGGAGCGATGTTTGCGCCGCGTCCCTTCGACGTGGCCAAGGAGATGGTGCGTGTCACGCGACCGGGTGGCCGAATCGTCATGGGTAACTGGATCCCAGGTGATCCAACGCTGGTGGCTCAGATTTTGAAAATCAGTTCGGCGTTTACGCCACCGCCGCCGGAAGGTTTCGTGAGTCCAATGACGTGGGGCGTGGAGAGCAACGTCATCGAACGTTTTGTTGCTGCGGGCGTGCCCGAGCAGTCGATCTCGTTCACTCGCGACACGTTCGTCTTCAACCTTGCGGCATCCCCGTCGGAGTTCCTCTCCACCTTCCGGAGTTACTACGGCCCCACGATGAACGCGTACGAAGCAGCGCGGGACAATGGTCGCGAAGAAGAACTGCACACCGAGCTCGATGCGCTGTTCCACCAACAGAACCAGAG
>JAYTWP010000173.1:0-2637 GCA_043743395.1 Actinomycetota bacterium
CTGCCTTTCACTCGATACCTCGAATGGCTTCAACGTCGCCGCCAGTCGCGCACCGAGGGCGGTCGTTGACCTATGGCCTTTCTCGAGATCCAACGCGTCTATAAGAAGTTCGGCTCGCTCTATGTCCTCAGTGGAATCAACCTCGATGTCGAACTGCATCAGGTGGTGTGCCTCATCGGCGCATCGGGTAGCGGCAAGAGCACGTTGCTGCGTTGCATCAACGCGCTCGAGGTGATCGACGACGGCGTGATCCAGCTCGATGGCGACCGTGTCTCCGGCCGCGGCATCGATGTCGACTCACTTCGTCAAGAGGTCGGCATCGTGTTCCAGAGCTTCAATCTTTTCCCGCACATGAGTGTCATCGACAACATCACGCTCGCGCCGCGCAAAGTACTGGGCATCGGGCGTGAGGAAGCCGAGGAGCGGGCGATGGCGTTACTCACCCGCGTTGGGCTTGCCGAGAAAGCCACCGCCTTTCCCGATCGGTTGTCGGGTGGCCAGCAACAACGCGTTGCGATCGTTCGCGCGCTTGCCATGGGACCCAAGCTGATGTTGCTGGATGAAATCACATCTGCGCTCGACCCAGAACTCGTTGCAGAGGTGCTCAACATTGTGCGCGATCTGGCGAGTGAGGGCATGACCATGATGCTCGCGACGCATGAGATGGGTTTCGCCAAAGAAGTCTCCTCGAAGGTGTGCTTCCTCGATCAAGGTGTCATTCTCGAAGAAGGCCCACCCGAGCAACTTTTCGCAGACCCGGTCGAGGAGCGCACACGCGCGTTCTTGAAGCGCATCGTCGACGCTGGCCGCCTGTAGCCAGCCAAGGTCGACCGAGTCGCGCTGGGCAGGACTGTTATCGACGCTGGCCGAGCGACTCCGCTCCGGCGAGACGTCACGAAGATTGTGTGGAACGCACCTTCGATGGGAACATGATTGGTGTATGTCTCATGCACTGATCACCGATCTCGCCGGCGAAGTCACGATCCAGGCCGGAGCGATCGTCTCCAAGGTCGTTGATCGTGGCGACGGAGTCAATGTCACAGTCTTCGGTTTTGACGCCGGTGAGCAGCTCACCGAGCATCAGGCATCGAAAGCGGCCATCGTTCAAGTTTTGTCCGGACGACTTCGATTCACCGTCGACGGCGAGGAGCTCGACATGGGCACCGGGTCCTGGTTGCACATGTCGCCCGGTGCGCCCCATGCGCTCATCGCCGTCGAGCCGACCGTGATGCTGCTGACGCTCATCGGTTCCTGATCTTGGTCATCGGCGAGGCCAACCTGGTCGGCCGGCACAGGGCGCCCTTGACAGTGAGACGAATTGATCTTATTGTCTCAACCCTGTGACTCCGGCCGAAACTCGCATTCTTGATGCCACCAAGGCGTGCTACGAGCGTTGGGGTATTGCCAAGGTCAGTATCGACGACATCGCTGCGGAAGCAGGTGTATCGAGGGCGACGTTGTATCGCATGTTCCCCGGTGGCAAAGACGTCGTGTTCGATGCGCTGCGCGTTCGCGAGCTCGAACAGTTTTTTACAGAGCTGAAGCGGGCCGTTGTCGGTGCAATCGATCTCGAAGACTTGCTCGTGCGTACCGTTGTCTACGCAACCCACGAGCTCAAGGCCGACCGACACCTCGCAGTCATGCTTGCTTCGGAACCCGGTGACGCCTTGGCGCAACTCACCGTGCAGGGCTTGCCCCGAATCATCCGCATGGCGTCGCTGTTCCTCGCGCCTCTCGTCGAACCGTATCTGGGTCGAGAGAGTGCAGCGCCCTTGGTAGAGCTGTTGTCCCGTCTCGTGATCTCGTACTTCTTGGCGCCGTCAGACCACGTCGACCTCGGCGACGCCGACTCAGCGCGTCGGTTCCTTCGCGCGCAGATTCTTCCCACGTACCAACCCATCACGGCCAACTAGTAGTTGCAAATACAATCAGGAGTAACAAGTGACCATCGTGCACAACGACAACGAAACGATTCTCGGTCGGGCCGAGATCAACGACATCGATGCGATCCTCGCGATCCCAACGACTGATCCGAGTGAGGTTCTGCACATCGTCAAGAACAACGCTGACTCGATCTTCACGTGGGACTACACGCTTGCGCGACCGGCCTTGCGCAAGTTGTACGAGAAGGCCAAGACAGGTCAGTGGAACGGCACGACCGACTTGCCGTGGGATACCGATGTCGATGTCGAAAAGACCGTCATCCAAGACCAGGAGATCCTCGGCACCGGTATCGACCCGTCCATCTTCGCCGGCACACCGGTCGAGAAGTGGGGCGACAAGGAATGGCTCGAGTTCGGCGTGCAGGGCCGCAACTGGCAGCTCAGCCAGTTCTTGCACGGCGAGCAGGGAGCACTCATCTGCACGGCCAAGATCGTCGAGACCGTCCCGTGGTACGACGCGAAGTTGTACGCGAGCACCCAGGTCATGGACGAAGCCCGTCATGTCGAGGTCTTCGCCCGCTATCTCGAAGAGAAGCTCGGTGGCAGCTTCCAGGTGAATGCCCACTTGCGCATGTTGCTCGATGACATCATCAACGACAGCCGCTGGGACATGACTTATCTCGGCATGCAAGTGATGGTCGAGGGCCTCGCGCTGGCTGCGTTCGGGTTCTTGCATGCAACAACGCAGGAGCCA
>JAYTWP010000174.1:0-14641 GCA_043743395.1 Actinomycetota bacterium
GGCTGGGCCGCGGTCCGCAACGAGGTCGCCTGGGCGCCGGTGCTGCTCTTCGGCGTCATGTTCCTGTGGACCCCACCGCACTTTTGGGCGTTGGCAATCCGTCACGTCGATGATTACCGCGCTGCCAACGTGCCCATGCTTCCCGCTGTCGCCCCGCTCAAGCAGGTGCTCCGGCAAATGCTCGCCTATACAGTCGTCATGGTGGCGGCAACATTGTTGCTCGTGCCGGTCGGTCACCTCGGCTGGATTTACGGCATTGGTGCTGCGGTGCTCGGCGCATTGTTCATCGGCGGTACCGTTGCGCTTTCACGTCAGCCAGACCCGCAAAAAGCGATGCGCCTCTTCGGTTACAGCATCAGCTACGTCACGTTGTTGTTCGGGGTGCTCACCCTCGATGTACTCGTTCGTTACGGCTTTTGACGCCATCTTCACCACCCCGGAGTCCCTTGATCGTGCATCGAGATTTTTTCGACGAAGTGCGCCGAGATTTCGGCTCGCAGTAGTGGCTATGGGTAATGTCGGAGAAAGAACGGACCCGAATCTGAGCCGCTCCGGCGGACGCACGCGCACCGCTATGTGCTGTTTCGAAATGAGCTGTTGCCCATGACCACAATTGACACTGCAACGCACACGGCCTCTGCGGGCAGCGGCGTGGCACGCGCGCCATCGTCGGTTGCCCTCTGGGTGACCACGAGCGACCACAAACGCCTCGGGCGTTTGCTGATCGTTTCGGGGCTCATTGCATTGCTCGGCATTACTGTGGTGGGTGCGTTACTCGGCTTCGAACGCATCGATGCCGCGTCCACGACGCTCAACGCAAACAGCATCACTCAGCTGTTTGCCCTCAATCGCGTCGGTCTCTCGTTCTTTGTCGTGCTGCCCGTCATGCTCGGCCTTGCGGTGGCCGTGGTGCCGTTGCAGTTGGGTGCTCGTTCGCTTGCGTTTCCTCGTCTGGCCGCCGCCGGGTTCTGGGCGTGGTTCTTCGGCATGGTGCTGATCATCATCTCGATTGCCTCAAACGGTGGCCCGGGTGGCGGAGCCCCCAAGTTCGTTGCACTGTTCATCGCTGCGTACGGCGTGATGTTGGCGGGCCTCACCGCTATTGCAGGGGCGGTTGCCACTACCGTGCTAACCACGCGCGCCCCTGGCATGAACATGCGCCGTGTGCCGTTGTTCTCATGGTCGGCACTCGTCAGCGCTCTTGGCCTCTTGCTGGTGCTCCCCGTCGCGTTTGGCACGGTTGTGTACCTCTATGTCAGCTATCGCTACAACAAGGTGCCGTTCGGTGGCAACACCGGTGTGCTCGAGTACCTCGGTTTCTCGCTGACACAGCCCACCACGTTCTTGTTCGCACTTCCAGCTCTGGGCTTTGCAGCCGAAATGTTCCCGGTCACGGGCCGTCGTCGGATGCCCATGCGCGGTTTCGTCCTCGGCGGCTTGGCACTGATCGGCGTGGCCGCATTTGGTGGCGTCACACAGGTCAATCAGAGCCTGCCATGGTCGGGCAAGGGCCTCAACCTGCACGGCTTGGGCACCAAGATTGCCGATCTGCTCAACTACTTGTTGTTCTTGGGTCTGCCGTTGCTGGGCGCAGTCATTGTTCTGCTCATTGCGCCGCTGGCTTTCAAAGGTGCTCGGCCCAAGATCACCGCACCGTTTCTGTTCGGCTTCTTCGGCCTCAGCATGGTGCTGGTTGGCATGTTGGGAGCGCTACTCAATGGCGTCACCGATCTCGCGCTCGGCGGCACAGTCTTTGAAGAAGGTGCCTACACATACGTGTGTTACGGCGCGGTTCTTGCCGCCATGGGTGCGATCACGTACTGGGGACCCAAGCTGTGGGGACGTCGTCTCAACGACACCAAGTTGATGGGCGTTGCACTCATCGGCACCCTTGCTGTTGTGCTGTCGTCGCTGCCTTACTACGCAGCGGGCTTGGCCGATCAGCCAGCCGGCGCGGTCATCTTCAACTATTCAGGACCGCAGAAACTGTGGAACATCCTGGTCACCGCTGGGCACGGTCTGATGCTGCTCACGGTGCTGAGTTTTGCGGCGATTGCAGTCGGCGGTTTCCGTCGTGGCGAGGTCGCCGGCGACGATCCATGGGATGCGCATACGCTCGAGTGGGCCACGTCATCGCCGCCACCGGACAACAACTTTTCCGACATCCATGCGGTGTCGTCGGCTGAACCCTTACTCGATCTCAAGGCCTCCCGGGGGAATTCCTGATGCTTGCTCTTCCAGCAGCGCCGCGGCCAGCGCAGCGACGTCAACTGTTCGTCGGCACGGCCCTTGCCGCGACGGCCGGGGCAATGCTCATCGGCGGCATGTTGGCGATGTGGTTGCGTTTTCGTCATGCTGCGATATCTGGGCCAGCGGGGCGCTGGTTGCCCGACAAGATCAGGGTGCCCGAGGTTGCCAGCAACATCATGCTGCTCAGCTTCATCGGCATTTGCGTGTTCGCCCAGTGGGGCGTGTACGCGGCTCGTCGTGACGACAAGCAGCACGTCAGCGTTGCTCTCGGCCTCGTTGCACTGCTCGGCCTTGCAGTCGTCAATGCGCAAATCACGGTGTATGTGCAGATGGGCGTGCCCATCACGGCCAAGAGCGGCAGCGCCTACGGCGTCATGTTCTATGCCGTCACCGGAACAATGTTGGCCCTCATCATCGTCGGCATGGTGTTCTCGTTGGTGACTGCCTTCCGATATCTCGGTGGACGAACGAGCGATCGTGAAATCGTCACTGCCCATGCCATTTATTGGTACTTCATCGCCGCAGCATTCAGCATGCTCTGGTTCGTGGTCTACGTCACAAAGTGAGCAGGTAACAACAGATGTTCACCACCGGATCCAAACTGTTCATCGGCGCCACCACGCTTGCGGTCGTGGCTGCCATCATCTACGGCACCACGCAGGACAACAGCGCGCTCGGAACTGTCGGCCTGGTGTCCGCTGCTGTCGCCCTCGCGTTCTTGTTGGGTATCAACTTCTGGGTGCGCGACAGCAACGTCGCAGCCAATGATCCCGCTGGGGTTGCTACATCGCCAGCGACGCATGACCCCGCTCCCGCGAGCATGTGGCCGCTCGTTGGTGGACTCGGAGCAGCGCTCATCCCCGTCGGCCTCGTCGTTGGCCGAGCCATCACTTGGATGGCTGTCATCATCATGATCATTGCCACCGTGGAATGGATGGTGCAGGCCTGGAGCGAGCGTGCCTCTGGCGATGCGTCGTACAACGCCTCCATCCGCAAGCGCATCATGCACCCACTCGAGTTGCCCATCTTGGGTGCCGTTGGGTTGGGCGTCATCATCTTTTCGTTCTCGCGCATCATGTTGCACGTGCCGGCAGCCGCGGGTGCAGTCATCTTCGGTGCAGTCGCGTTAACGGTGTTACTCTTCGGTGCGCTGCTCGCAACGCGGCGAGAAGTCGGCCGTTCGATCATCATCACGATCTGCAGCGTTGGTGCGGTCGGCATCGTCGGCGCTGGTGTCACCAGCGCGATCGCCGGTGGGCGCGAGATCACCAAACACGAACTGGCGTCGTTTGCGGCGGGTACCTGTGGCGCTGAGACAACTGGCGAGGCCGACGCGAACTCATCACGAGCCATCGCTGCCAAGTCGAACTTTGCTGCCGCGATCGTGCTGCAGGGCGGCAAGCTGCACGCTGAGGTCATTGGGGTGGTGGGTCCCCAGCAGGTGGTCACACTTCCCCGCGCAAGTAATTCCTACGTCCGTTTCATCAACCGCGACGACGGCAAGTTCCGGCTCGTGGCCGACCTTGGTACAGACGTCGTCGATCTCAATGGTACTCCTGTGAAGAAGTCGTTCCTGAGCTGCACCCAGGCGGTCAAGAAGGACGGTTCGCAGTTCATGGTTGTGCGTCCCCCGTTGCCATCTTCATCCGAGGTGCCGTTCACCTTCAGCGTTCCTGGCGTTGCAAATCAGACGATCAAGATCGTGGTGCCGTGAACCGTCCGTCGGCAATGCCTCAGCGTCAGAGCAACATGACTACCGTTGCCCACGTGCAAAATCAGTCGGGAGACTCGATGAACTCAATACCAACGCGGCACCATCGGTGGGCGTTGCCAGTCGCAGCCTTCGTTGGGTTGGCCCTACTCAGTGGCTGCGCAAGAAATGCACCGCAAGACACGTGGCAGCCGGCTGGCGAGAACGCACGCAAGATCAACAACTTGCAGCATTGGCCGTTCGGCATTGCCGGCATCGTGTTGGTCATCGTTGCGTCGGTAGTCGGTTATTGCGTCATCCGCTTCCGCGACCGCGGCCAAGAGATTCCGAAGCAGAGCCACGGCAAGCCCGCTCTTGAGATCCTGCTCACGGTGTTGCCAGCGTTGATCCTCATCGGCATCGGTATCCCGACCGTTTCCACGTTGTTCCAGCTCGCCAAGACCAGCGACACCCAGTGCGTCGTCAACGTCACCGGCCAGCAGTGGTGGTGGGAATACGACTACCCGGTGCAAGACGGTTGTGGTGGGATCAAGGCACCCATCGTCACGAGCGGTCAGTTGGTCTTGCCTGCAGGTCAACATGTGCTGTTGCGCATCTCCAGCCGAGACGTCATTCACTCGTACTGGATCCCCAAGCTCAACGGCAAGCGCGATGCAGTGCCGGGTCGGGTCCAGACCCTGCGCCTCGAGGCAGATCATCCAGGCATCTATGCCGGCCAGTGCACTGAATTCTGTGGCCTGTCGCACGCGTACATGCGCATGGAGGCCGTTGCGTTGGACAAGGGCGGTTTCGCGGCATGGGTCGAGAACCAACTCGAACCGTATTCCGCACCAAAGGCCGGCACGACGGCAAGCGCGGGTGAAGCGCTGTTCATCACCAACTGCACGCGTTGTCATCAAGTGAACGGCATCCTCGATTCGGCCGGCAAGCCGATCATCTCCCGACCCGACAAATATGTCTACGCCGGCGTGGTTCCGAACCTCACCAACCTGATGACCCGTACCACCTTCGCGGGTGCTGCCTTCGATCTCATGACGCCCACCTGCAAGTCAAAATTGTGGGACACGCCGCCAGACAAGTTCTCGGCGGAGTACCTCAAGGGCGTTTCGCCAGACTGTCTCGATACGGTGCAACTCCGCGAGTGGCTCCGCAACGCGCCAGGCAAGAAACCGATGTATGCCGACCCGGCCAAACTCACCGATACAGGCGGCAAGTACCGGGGCATGCCGAACCTAGGACTCACCGAGGACCAAATTGACAAAATTGTCGAGTACCTCACCGAGCGGAAGTAACGGAGCAACGTAGATGGCTATTTCCGAACGAAATTCAGTGCCTGCGCTCGCCGGCGGCGGCTCAGCATTGGTGACCCCCAGCAGCGCCTACGGCGTGTTCAAGCGGCCCGTGTCGTCCACCGGCTGGCGGTCATGGGTCTTCACCGTCGACCACAAAAAACTCGGGATCATGTACGGCGTCGTTGCGCTGACCTTCTTTATCATCGGCGGTATCGAGGCGTTGCTGATTCGTCTGCAGCTCGCTGCACCGAACAACAAGGTGCTCAGCGCCGGCGCCTACAACCAGATGTTCACGATGCACGCCACGACGATGGTCTTCTTGTTCGTGATGCCGATGGCCGCAGCATTTGCGAACTATCTCGTGCCGTTGCAGATCGGCGCTCGCGACGTTGCGTTCCCACGCCTCAACGCGTTTGGCTTCTGGTGCTTCCTCTTTGGTGGCATCTTCTTGAACACGTCGTGGTTCCTCGGTGGCGCTGCCGACTCCGGCTGGTTCGCGTACGCGCCAAACACGAGCGTTGCGTTCTCGCCGAGTCATGGCGTCGACTTCTGGGCGCTCGGCCTGCAGATCACCGGTATCGCTTCGCTCACGGGCGCGATCAACCTCATCGTCACCGTACTGAACATGCGTGCGCCCGGCATGAGCCTGATGAAGATGCCGATCTTCACCTGGATGGTCTTGGTCGTGCAGTTCCTGCTGCTGTTCGCCATCCCCGTGATCACCGTTGCGTTGTTCCTGCTCATGTTCCAACGCAACTTCGGAGCGGCATTCTTCAGTGTTGAAAAAGGTGCTGACCCACTTCTGTGGCAACACCTGTTCTGGATCTTCGGCCACCCGGAGGTTTATATCCTTGTGCTACCTGCCTTCGGCATCGTCAGCGAAGTGCTGCCGGTGTTCTCGAAGAAGCCCCTGTTCGGCTACAAGTTCGTCGTGTTCTCTGGCGCCGCGATCGGCTTCCTCGGTTGGGGCGTTTGGGCTCACCACATGTTCGCTAGCGGACTCGGGCCGGTCAGCGTTGCGGTGTTCTCGGTCGCGACGATGGCCATTGCGTTGCCCACCGGCGTCAAGATCGTCAACTGGACCATGACGCTGTGGGGCGGCAAACTCAGCTTTACGACGGCGATGTTGTTCGCGACTGGCCTCATCATCGAGTTCACCATCGGTGGTTTGTCTGGCGTGACCCACGCAGTGGCGCCGTCGGACACGCAGCAGACCGATACGTACTACATCGTCGCTCACTTTCATTACGTGTTGTTCGGAGGAGCGGTCTTCGGTCTGTTTGCAGGGTTCTACTACTGGTGGCCGAAGGTCTTCGGGCGGCTGCTCAACGAGCGCCTCGGCAAGTGGAACTTCTGGTTGATGGTCCTTGGCATGAACCTCACCTTCGGACCGATGCACATTCTCGGTTTGCAAGGTCAGCCGAGGCGCATGCAGGTGTGGACGAACTTTCGCGCCGGCGAGGGCTTCTTCAACCTCGCCTTCTGGAACCGAGTGGCCAGTGTCGGCTCCTTTATCCTCGCTGTCGGCGTGCTCTTCTTCTTGATCAATGTGCTGTACACCACGCGCAAGGGCGTCGTTGCACCGCTCGACCCATGGGACGCACGCAGCCTCGAATGGATGACCGCGAGCCCGCCCAAGGAGCACAACTTCGATGCGATCCCAACGGTGCATGAACTCGATGAGTTCTTCCACCGCAAGTACGAAGAGGACGAAGCCACTGGGATCATTCATCAAGTGGCCACGTATGAAGACATCATGGCCGACGAAGCCACACGCGCCGACAAGCACATTCACTTGCCGTCACCGTCGTACTGGCCAATCATTCTGGCCATCGGGTTGCCCCTGATTGCCTATGGCATCATCTTCACCCGACTGCTGGCCGTGTTCGGCGCCCTTGTCGTGCTGCTTGCGATGTTCGGCTGGTCGATGGAGCCATCCGTCGCGGACGAATCCGACTACGACCCACCAACCGATGGTGGCACCACGAAGGAGTTGGCGACCCTTGGCTGACGCAGCACTTCATACGCCGTCAGCGGCCGGTCACGACGACCACTCGCACGGTCATGCCACATCCACTGGCTTGTCCAACAACAAGCTGGCGATGTGGATGTTCCTCGGCAGCGAGTGCTTGCTGTTCGGTGGACTTATTTCCACCTACATGCTGTACCGCGGCCGGCACGAGGGTTCGCCAACACCGTCGCAGTTGTACAACATTCCCCTCACCTCGATCAGCTCGTTCGTCCTGCTGATGAGCTCGCTCACGATGGTGCTCGCCGTCTCGGCTGCCCAACGCCGAGACGACCGCAACACGATGACCTGGCTCACGGTGACAGCCCTGTTGGGTGCCACCTTCGTCGGGGCTCAGGTGTTCGAGTTCACCGAGTTCGTCCACGAGGGTCTCGGCTTCACGACCAACCTGTTCGGTTCCAGCTTCTTCACGCTCACTGGTTTCCACGGCGTGCACGTGTCTGTCGGCATCATCATGTTGATGGCGCTGGTCGGCATGATCAGCCGCAGCAGAATCCCCGGCGACAAAGCCGAGGTTGTCGAGATGATTGGCTTGTATTGGCACTTCGTCGACATCGTGTGGATCATCATCTTCACCCTCGTCTACCTGATTCCGTCTTGAGGTCATGGTCATGAGCACCGAACACGCAACTGAAGTGGCCAACGCCGACAGCCACGAGACCCACGAGACCCACGAGCACGACGCTCACGACGCTCACGACACCCACGAGCACGGTATGTCCGATATCGGCTACGTCAAGGTCGCATTGGTTCTTGCTCTGCTCACCGGCGCCGAGGTGACGCTCACGTACGTGCACATCGGCGCGTGGTTCCTTCCAATCCTGCTGATCCTGATGGTCGTCAAGTTCGTGACCGTCGTGAGTTACTTCATGCACCTCAAGTTCGACAACAAGATCTTCTCGTGGTTGTTCTACTCCGGCTTGTTCCTCGCGCTCGGCGTCTACCTCGCGGCGCTGTGCACATTCCAGTTCTTCGCCGGCAACTAGGCGGTAGGGAGGCCTGATGCTGGCCACGTTCGATATTTCCGCCGATCCTTGGGCCTATCAGTTCCACCCTGAGGTCTGGGCGCTGTTGGTATTCCTCGTCGGAGCATGGCTGTACTCAGTGCGCGTGATCGGACCGCGTGCCGTTGCTCCTGGTGGCGTCATCGTGACGCGTCGCCAAACGGTGTTCTTCATGATGACCATTCTGATGTTGTGGGGTGCAAGCGACTGGCCGATTCACGATGTCGGCGAGACGTACCTCTACTCGGTGCACATGTTTCAGCACATGATCCTGGCGTACTTCCTGCCGCCGCTTGCGCTGCTCGCGACACCCGAGTGGCTGCTGCGGCTCATCGTCGGACGCGGCAAGGGCTACTCGTTCGTGCGCTTCATGTCGAAGCCGGCAGTTGCTGGCGTCTTGTTCAATCTCACCGTGATGGTCACCCATATTCCGGGGGTGGTGAACACCTCGACGCAGATCGGTGTGTTGCACTACTCATTGCACTTCATGCTCGTCATGACTGCGTTGTTGATGTGGATGCCGGTCATCGGTCCATTCAAAGAGTTGCACATCAGCTATCCGGCCAAGATGGGGTATCTGTTCTTGCAGAGCGTGGTGCCTACGGTTCCCGCGGGCTGGCTCACCTTTGCCGAAGGCCCGGTGTACAAGCACTACAACATCCCGGTGCGCGTGTGGGGCCTGAGCGTGGCCAACGACCAGCAGATCGCTGGCGCGATCATGAAGGTCGGCGGCTCGTTCTACCTGTGGGGAATCATCATCTACATGTACTTCGGGCCGTACAAGGACGGCAGCGGTCTCGATCAGAGTTACCTCCGTCGAAATCGCATCCCCACCGCTGAGATCGTCGGTCACGACGAATCGCTGCTCACCTACGAGCAGGTCACCGACGCATTCGACAGGGTGCCCGCAGCTCCCGAGCCCGAACGCTCGAGTTAATTCACTCCCAGCGGAACAAGCGGGTGGCAGCCACGGGTGCCGCTACGGCCCACCCGCACAGGATGATCCACGATGTCGTTGGCCGGGTCCCGGCATGGGCAAGGGTCTCGCGCAGGACATCGGCAAGAGCGCCCGACGGTAGCGCTTTGGCCACAGCAGACACACCAGCGGGCAGCTTCGCAAAGGGGATGACCATGCCTCCGAGCAGTAGCAGCACGAGATAGAGGCCGTTCTGTGCGGCCAAGTTGATCTCGCCCCGAAGTCGACCAGCGAGGCTCAGGCCGATTCCTGCGAAGGCAATGGTGCCGACAACGACGGCAAGAACAGCGCTTGGCCAACCTGGCGCGCCGGGACTCCAACCGAGTGCGTAGGCAACGGGGATGAGTACTGCGAACTGGACGAGCTCGACGACGATCACCGTTGCAATCTTGGCGCCGATCAGCCGACTGCGGCCGAGTGGTGTGGCTCCCAACCGCTTGAGCACCTTGTAGCTGCGCTCAAAGCCGGTGCCGATACCGAGGCTCACCATCGCTGCCGACATCACCGCGAGCGCAAGGATGCCAGGAGCCAGAAAATCGATGGGGTCTTTGGTGTCGGTGGGCAAGACGTCGATCAAGCTGAAGAAGACAAGCAAGAGAATCGGTATGCCGAGTGTGAGCAGCAGCTGCTCGCCGTTGCGCATCACTGCCTGGAGTTCGGCACGGAGTTGTGCCTTCACCATCTTCATGACGCGCCGCCTGTGAGCCGCAGGAAGATGTCTTCGAGCCGTTGTCGCCCGGCGCGTAGGTCGGCGAGCGGCTCGTTGTGGTCGGCAAGCCATGCCGTCACCGCAGCGACGTGTTCGGCACCCGCATCCACCAAGAAATCTCCGTTCCCAAGCGGCCGCACGGTCATGCCGATTGCGGCGGCGAGCATGGCATGGTCGAGTTGTGGCGAACTCCGGAAGCGAATCTCATCGTGGCCTTTGCGGAGATCGTCGAGACTGCCGTCGGCAATGACACGACCGTGATCGAAGATCACGACGTGGTCGGCAACTCGCTCGGCTTCGTCGAGCTCGTGGGTGGCGAGCACGACGGCACATCCGCGCTCGGCGAGATCGCGCACGATGGTGCGGATCATCTGCCGTCCGGTGATATCGACGCCCGAAGTCGGCTCATCGAGAAACGCGACATCTGGGCGTGCGGCCAGCGCAAGTGCAAGCGAGAGCCGCTGCTTTTCTCCACCGGAAAGTCTCCGGTAGGTAGAGCGAACCCGGTCGCCGAGACCCACAGACTGCAGCAACGCGTGTGGGTCGACACCCTTGTCGTAGAGGTCGCAGTACAACCGCGCAACGTCGCTGACGCGCGCGCCAAGCGATACGCCACCCTCCTGCAACATGACGCCCATTCGCCGGTTCAGCTTGGCGTGTTGTTGAGAGGGGTCGAGTCCGAGCACGGCAGTGGTTCCAGATGTCGCGACGCGGTATCCCTCGCACACCTCGATCGTGCTCGTCTTGCCGGCGCCGTTCGGCCCGAGCACCGCTGTTACTGCCCCGGCTTGCGCACAGAAACTGACATGATCGACTGCGACCAGATCTCCGTAGCGGACCACAAGATCGTTCACTTCCACAGCAGACACGACGCGACCCTAATGGCGTCGGGCTGGCATCGCTCATCTGGTGTTACTCACCTGACACCGCATGGGTTGCGCAGCTAGCCTTCGCCTGTGATCGATGTCCGCCTCCTCCGAACTGATCCTGATGGCGTGCGCGTGGCGCTCGCGCGTCGCCATCAACCCGAGCTCCTCGTGCAACTCGATCTGGCCACCGATCTAGATGAGCGTCTCCGTCAACTCACGCTGCAGCGCGACGAATATCGCCGACAGGTGAACGAGCTCAGCAAAGAAGTCGGTGTAGCGCGCAAGGCCGGCAATGCCGAAGCGGCGGAGACAGCGATGGCAGCGAGCCGAGATCTTGGAGATCGCGAGCGCAGCCTCGCCACCGAAGGCGACGAGATCTCCACTGCGCTCAACGATGTGTTGCTGCGGATCACCAATCTGCCGCACCCCGAATCACCCGACGGCGCCGGCGAAGACGACAACCCCGTTGTCAAAGGCCCCATCAATATGCCTGCAGAGTTTGCAGATCATCAGCGTGTGCCTCACTGGGAAACAGCGACGGCGTTAGGCATCCTCGACAATGAGCGTGCCACCAAGATCAGTGGTGCGATGTTCACCCTGCAGCGGGGCCTCGGTGCCACAATGGCGCGCGCCTTGTGTCAACTCGCACTCGATCGCAATGCCGATGCCTTCGAGGAGATTCGCCCACCCACGCTGGTATCGACGGCAACGCTCACTGCCACGGGCCACCTCCCCAAGTTCGCCGATGATGCATTCGCGATCGAACGCGATGGGCTGTGGGCCATTCCTACTGCCGAGGTGCCGCTGACGTCGTTGTACGCCGGTGAGATTCTTGATGAGGCGGCTCTGCCCACACGGGTGATGGCGCACACGTCGTGCTTTCGCCGCGAGGCTGGCTCGGCTGGTCGTGACACCCGAGGCATGTTGCGCACGCATGAATTCGACAAGGTGGAAATTCTGGCGGTCACAGCGCCCGACCAGGCCGCTGCGATGCTCGACGAACTCGTTGCGCGCTGTGAAGGCACCATCGCCGCTCTGGGGTTGGCGTACCGCATCATCGAGATCTGCACCGGCGACCTCGGCCAGAGCCATCATCGGTCCTTCGATATCGAGGTCTACGCGCCCGGCTGTGATCGCTGGCTGGAGGTCAGCTCGGTGAGTTGGTTCAGCGACTATCAGGCTCGCCGTGCGGACATCCGTTTCCGGCGTCAAGGCCAAAAGGGCACCGAGATTGCACATACCCTCAATGGTTCTGCGTTGGCCGTGCCCCGCGTGTGGGCGGCGATCATCGAGAACTACCGCCAGCCCGACGGCAGCGTCGCCATACCCGAAGCGCTGCGGCCGTACATGCGCGGTGTAACCGTCATCCCAGCGAAGTGAGCAAGCAGTCATGAACAAATCGGTGCGCGACCGCAGGGTGCAATACGAGACGGCCGGCCTCGACCGCGGCGACCTGGCACCCGATCCGATCAGCCAATGGCACCAGTGGTACGCACAGGCCGAGGAAGCTGGCTGCGTCGAGCCGAACGCAATGGTCCTCAGCACGGTCGGCGCCGACGGCGTGCCCGACAACCGCTACGTGCTCACCCGTGGTGTCACCGATGCCGGTGTGGAGTTCTTCACCAACTACGACTCGGTCAAGAGCACACAACTCGCTGCAGTACCGGGCGCGTCAGCATTGTTCACCTGGTTGCAGTTGCACCGACAGATGAAGATTCGGGGCGTGGCCGTACGGATCGCGGAGAGCGAGTCCGATGACTACTTCGCGTCACGGCCGCGCGCTTCGCAGATCGGCGCGTGGGCGTCGCCGCAGTCGCAGGTTTTGCGCGATCGCGCCGAGCTCGATGAACGCATCGCGACGATCGAGGCGAGGTACCCAGAAGGCACGGTTATTCCTCGGCCGCCTCAGTGGGGGGGTTGGCGCATCGAAGTACACGAGGCCGAGGTGTGGCAGGGTCGGCCGAGCCGGTTGCACGATCGCTTTCATTACCGTCGGGCCGATGGGCCTGGCACAGAGTGGATCATCGAACGTCTCGCGCCGTAGCGGCTCGCCGTAGCGCCTCGCCCTAGCGCCGTAGCGCCTCGCCGTAGCGCCGTAGCGCCTTGCCGCTGCGCGTCGTCAGATGGCGGTAGTCCAGTCGTTCGTCCACGACAGCGCCGCTGCCGCCAACGCCGTAATCAGCGCCTCTGTGTGTGGCGTATGCCCCGGGCCTTCCCAATCCCACCAGAGTGGAGTCGAGCCCCGGACCCGCGGCGGCAACTCGATCTGCACTCCTTGTTGGGGCGGCAGGTTGACAGGGTTGTCCGCGTGTTGTCCGCGCAGGTCGATCGGTATCGTCTCCAGCTCAGTGCGAATGTCGTATGCCGGCAGATGCTGTCGGAGGTGCTTGCCGACATGGTGGGCCAATTCGCGATTACGGCCCCCGAGGAGCAGCGACGTGAACATACTTTCGCGGCCGTAACCATGCACGGTGATGACGACCTCGACATGCTCGACGAAACTCGCCAGCGCTGGCGATGCTGATGGGTTCACCTTGTGCGAGGGGATATGCCATTGGAAGTCATCGGGTTGCAGCACTGCGTAGTAGCTGGCGCCACTGCGCTCGGCAGCGTCGGCCGCGATGACATCGGTCATCTCCTCGAGCGAGCCACCGTGAAAGGCCATGAATCCGAATCGCGAACGAAGGTGGCACACCTCGCGCACGCCCGGATGGGCAAGCAGTTTCTCGAGCATGACCGCGCCCGTACCTAAACCGCTCGGGCCCGAGAAGAGCGACAGAGCTTCATTGGTCCACCGGTTGTTCGTCGCGACGACTGAGACTGACGTAGCCAATGCCTGCGCCAACGAGCAGGCCGAGCACGAGTGCGAGCTTCCACACACCTTGGCGCTGCAAGAAATTCACGACGCTGCTTTGCCATCCCTCGACCCTGCCGGTGAGACCGTCGGATCCTCGGTTGCTGATTGCGCTGTACCAATACCACGTGAGGTACATGCCGGTGAGAATGATGAATACCGCCGCAACGCGGTCCATGTACTTCAGACCGTTGCGCAACATGTGCAACAGGCCGCCGCTCGCGAATGCCAGCGTGACCGTGAGCGCCGTGACCAACAACGCCATGCCAACGCCGTAGAGCGCAAGGCTGACTACGCCGCTGAAGTACCCCTTCGACGAGAACGAGCCAAGGATGGCCGAGATGAGAAACCCGATCGTGCAACCGATGGATGCCACCGCATACGCGACGCCGAAACCGAACATCGACACGAACGTCTGCGTGCGCTGTTTGCCTTCACCGAACCGTGATGTGGCGAATGGCGGCTTCCAGCCGGCGAGCATGAAACAGCCGAGAACGACGAGTCCGATACCAATGACCAGCGCTGCATATTTCGCGTTCTCTTGCACGACCGAGGTGAATTGACGCGTGATGGCGCCGACGACGATGAAGACCGAGATGAACCCCGCCGACGTAGCCGCACTGACGAGCAGCGCGCGTTGCACACTCGCACGCTGCGTGCCCGGCCGTGAGCCCTCGAGGCCAAGGAAGTACATGAGATAGGTAGGCAGCATCACGAACCCGCATGGGTTCACTGCGGCGAAAATACCGAGCAAGAAGCTGTACGCAAAGTTGCCCTCGATCGCGATCATGGCGCGAGCAGGCTGGCGTTGATCGTGCTGCGAAGCGTGTCGGTGTCGAGCGCAATGCCCTTCTGCGCAACGATCGTGCCGTCTGGTGAGATGAACAATGTGTAGGGCAGGCCTGCTACGCCGAGTGCAGTGATGAGTTCACCGTTTTCGTCAGACA